>JACMIS010000539.1 GCA_014381035.1 Armatimonadota bacterium | reverse complement strand
TCGTTCACGGTCAATTTCCAATCTGTCTTGTCCGGGGCACCGAACGTGTCCAGGAGGGTCACGGCACCCTGCAGGTTCGAACTTACGCCGTTCGTTTGCTTCAAATACAGACTGATGTCGTATCTGCCTGCTGGTAATGCCACTTTGTGGTAGTGATAAAAACCATCCTCGGGGGATTTGGCGAGCATCCCGCCTTTGCCATTCGCCTCGCCGATTCCGAGTGTTCCTATCGCCTCGCTGGAATAGGCGAGGGGCAGGAATGTGCGCTTTGCCGCCGGAATCACGGTCAGCCAGAATTCCATGGGCTCGGAATCATTCGTTACCCGCAGGCGTGCGCCCAACGGTTTGACGAGCCGGAGCGGCTTGGCGACGCGTGCGACGCGGTGAACCGCGTTCGCGAAAAGGACGCGCTTTTCCACCATTACCCCGTTCGTCTTCAAAAGATCCACTTCCATCTGCATGTTGGTATCTTTTTGCTCAACCAGTTTCAGGTCTGCCTGGATGACATAATCGCCTTTCGGCAACGAGATAGCGATATCTTTGCTCTCCTCGGCTTTTAGCGTGAAATGGATGGTATTCCCGACGGCACCCTTTTCAGCGGGGCGTCCCTGCGCCGACACGGGGCGTACTAAAGAAACAAAAAACAAAGACACGACAAACAAAACTGCGCTTAACTTTCGCATTCGGTTTTTTCCTCCGGAAACAGGTTACCGCGAAAAGAATCGGGATATTTACCCGGTTTGCATTATTTCACACAGAGACACACAAAAACAAACCGCGCCGTTTTTACGCGGCGCGGTTTGTTTTTTGTGAGTGAGCTATACCATCTATTTACCGGGAGAAATTTTAATGAACATGATTATCCGGGAGCGAACAAGCCGTGGCAGTGCTGTAACGGCTTCCCACACGGGCGACATCAGGCACGTTGGAGCGAACGCCCGGTGTTGCATCGGCGCGAGCGGCTTCCAGACTGTAATTGAGGTGCAGCGTGTTGGCATCGCGCTGGGTTATCGTGGCGGGCAGATGGGCGCGGGCGTACATGAGATCGTTCTTGACCACGCTGTGACCTTCCATGCCGAACGCATGCCCGAATTCGTGTGCCGCGACCTGTGCCAGAAGCGACGATTTCAACGTTCTGTCAATACGGACCGTTGCGGACACGATCACATTGTCACGATTGCGGTAGGTTACTTCGGTGCGTCCGATAGCACCATCCGGCAGCGTTCCTTTTGGAACAAACGACACGCGAATATCGGCTTCGTCAGCAATCTCCGTGAAGCGGACATTCAAGATGCCGTTTACATGGGGCTTCCAGAGAGCGACACCCGCTTGCATCGCGATGGCGTAATCACGGCCGCAAGGATTGTGTTTCGCTTCCGGGGAGGAAACGTGAATAATCAGTTCCTCTTTTTGCCAACGGCGCAGGTTCAAAAGGTCGGTCGCGTAGTTCGGGGCGAATTGGGTAGACTTGACCGCAGGCTCTTGCGCGACCGCGATGGGGACCACCGCAGAATCGGGGAGTACGCTGCTCGCGGCTTGTAACAGTCCAAACCGTGCGGAACCGTACCCAAACGCCAGGACGGCGCAAATGGTTGTGGCAGCAAACAATGAAAAGCGGGAGCGCGACAGCATCTTCGGGGCGAGAACCTTCCCAGGATTTGGATAGAGACAAAGAATAGTCGTCTCCATCATTACCATTGCAATATTCGGGCTAAGCCGAATAAATCCTACCTGGTAATTCGGACTATTTTCGCCGATTATACCGTCTGCCAGGATTACGAACAATATTTCATGGGTAAAACCCCCGCCATGATATTAGCCATCATTTGTCTACTATACTACCGGGCGTTTCAGTCTGATACATATGTAGACAGGAAGCGTTGCTTGAGCTCTAAAACAACGAGAATTAGTTGCGGGATGTCGCCTCCCCGTCGCGAAAATAAATTTTTCGGCTTTACCGCCATTTTATTTCACTTCGTCGACCCCACTCTCGGTCAGTTGAAACGTAGTGCCTGCGGAGTCACGTGAGCGCACCACCACACGGTACGAATTTTGCCCACGCTTCTCGTAGCGGTCAATGGTAAATCCGGCGAACGTTTCGAGGATCTTCGCCCGCTCCACGTCATCGAGTCCGAGTTCGCTCATCGAAACCGGGTTAAGGGTATCCGGTACATCCCCCGTCACGGCTTCCAGAGATTGTTGGAGCAGATTCAAACCCCGACGTGTCGCCGCGCGGCGCGACCAGTCGTTCTCGGCGAGATTCCAGCCACGCGGGGTGAGCGCGACCATTTGAAGTACGGGATTGAGGAGGCCGAGCGCGTCTCGCTCGAACTTCTCCAGTGGTGTCTGCGGCGGATCAAGACGCGCCAGATTGTTAAACTGCTGCGTGAGTGCTTGCGGGCGTCCGACGACACCGAGGAACGGCGGTTGGTTTCCGATAGCGGTGCCAGTCTGTCCTTTTTTGATTTCGATGCGCCCCCCAGCGTTGCGCAAAGCGACCTTGCCGTCTATCACCTCCACGAATGTGCTGTTCGCGGACGGGTCGAAGCGCACGGAAAATCCCGTGCCGCGAGCGGCGGAAACGGCGTTCGGCGTGCAGATTAAGGTTTGCCCTCTTTTCCCGAACAGTTTCGAGATGCGAGTAAATACCGATCCGTTACGCAGAAGGAACGAGCGGTCGCGCTTCGGTCCCCGATTATAATCGAGGAGTTGCACTTCGAACTTCGTGTTCGGTTCCACCCGTATCGCCGAGCCGTCGGGGAATGCCAACGTGGCGTTCCCGTTGGATGCGGTAGAGATGGCGTCTTTGTCCTGGAGTTGCATTTTTTCCGCGACGGGCAGTTTATCCTTGTTGCGCCGCACCGCGACCTGCGGCTTGAACGCGACAAGGTTCGCGTAAAATTCGCCGTACTCGCGCCGCGCCCCATCTATCAGGGCAACGACCAGCGCGACAGCGGCAAGCGTGAGCAAAAGACGAATCACATCAATCAGGTAATCCGCACCGCCACGCACGCGGTTGCGCCGTTCGTCGTCTTTGGTTCGCACACGCCCCTGTGACGCTTCCGCGACGGCTAACCGCGTTTCCTGTTCAAATCGGTTTGACGCCATTTTTATTCCTCGCTTCCTCGTGGAGCGACGCGCTCCACTGCCCAGATCGGCGTTTCCTTTTCTCGCCCGCGCACGGTCAAACTTCCCAGATCGTGCCAGGCAACCCTGCCGACGAGCAACTCGCTGTGCTCGGCACGACTTTTGACATCACCGCTGACCAAAATCATCGTCCTGTACTCTTTGGTAGCCGTCTGCAAACGGGACGCCAGATTGACGCTGTCACCCAGCGCAGTCAGTTGCAGACGACGAATCCCGACCTCGGAGTCCATCGCACCGACATTTCCGAATAGCGCGTCGCCGAAGTGAATCCCGATCCCGATTTTGAACTCCGGCAAACCTTCCGCGCTCCAACCCGCGTTCAACCTATCCAGTCGGTTCAACATATCCACAGCGCACAGCACCGCTTCGGCGGCATAGTTGTCCCGCTTGACCGAATCGGGCAACAACTCCCCGAAAAGTGCCATCACTGCATCCCCGACGAACTTGTCGAGAAAGTTTAATCGGGCAAAGACCGCCGCCGACATTTCGGTCAAGTATTCGCTCATTTGCCGGTCTACTATTTCCGGCGAATTTTGCTCCGAGTAGGTGGTGAACCCGCGAATATCGCTGAACAGGATCGCGCACTGCGTTCTTTTCATCCCGGCGAAGAGCGCGTCCGGATTTCGGAGCAACTCCTCGACCTGTTCCGGCGCGACATACGCGGAAAACTGGTCCTGCAACTGCCGTCGCCGTGCGGCTTCTTGCCCGGCTCGACCGATACCCGCTGTCAATGTCGCGGTCGTGAACGCGGTCAGGACTTCCGCCCACGGTGGCACCCAACCGCCCGCGAAATAGGCACATTCCATCAGCGCGACGATCCCGAGCAACGCTCCCGCCGAACCGACCGACGCGGACCGGATCAGCGGGGCGGTCGCAAACATCCGGATCGGAAGCACAATCGCCAACCCGACCAGTAAAACGCTCAATGGTGCCGGAAGATCGCGGAGCGGCGGGAACGCGCCGATCAGGTTCGCCACTATCTCCGCGTTCAGTTCCACCCCGCGCAACCCGTTGTCAATCGCGTTCGGGCGGATGTCGGTGGTGCCCGTCACAGTTTCCCCAATCAGAATCATCTTGTCCCGGAACATTTCCGGATCTGCCTGAACCGCATCCGCGAACGATAGATACGGCACCGGTGTGCCTATTCCCTCCCGAAGCGAGCCACCACGCCGTGACCGGGAGCGGAGCACTATCGCACCGTCTTTGAGCGGCATCCCGGCAAGCAACCCGGGAAGCGGTTTTCCGATCCCTGCGCTTGCTACCGCCGCCGTGATATGAGGCACATACCGTAACACCCCCTCTTCATCCCGCGCAACATACGCAACCACCGGACGGCGATACACGTTGTCTGGGTCGGAGTTTACACTCGCCTGGGAAAGCGCGAGGGCATGTTCCGCGAAAGACGGCACCGGCGGTTCCACGGTTTGCGGGTTTAACGATGGGAAAGCATCCTCTGCTTCCGCCCCCGCCTTCGGCAACCGTGCTAAAAACTGTTTCGTCTGTGACTGCGTCTCGTTCGTGACCGGGCGCACTTCGTTATAAAGAAACGCGGGAAGAACGACGTTCCCACTCCGCCGGATCGCTTCCGCAAGCACGATGTCGCCTTGCTTATCCCGTGCATCCGGTTCGGTGAGCAGAATATCCAGTCCCACCACTTTCGCCACGTGCGTTTTGTCCAGCAGCAACGCGTACCGGGATCGCGACCAGTTTCGCAATCGCCCGTACTTGCGAACGCTGACATCATCAATCCCGATAACCAGTATTTCGTCGGGATAGGGTGCCGGATCAAACGCCGCACTCCACCAGGCGTGCTGGTCCGAAAGGGCGCGGTTCAGCGAGGCGATAACATTCGCCGCCCCCGCGACCAGCAAAACAATCATCACTATGCCGGCGGATTTAATTGGCGAGCGTTGCCACAGCAATATTTGCCGGATGCTTTGCTGATTTTTACGATTGCCGTACATACACTTAGTTCGATCCACGAAAAAACGGCGTGTCGCTTGTTCCTCTCCTCACTGTTACCGAATCTCCTTCAAGCAGCACGCCGTAGCCTTGTTTTCGTTCGCTCACATAGTTTGTGTCCGAAAACCGCTCGGTTGTTCCTGATAGCGAGTATGCTGTGCAAAACGTCACAAAAGTAGTCGGGTTGTTGGGTGATTAGGTCGTTGAGATTCTTGGCGTCGGGAGTTCTCGGCAGGCGCATACACGAGAGCGGGAACGGGGACATCTGCGACGCGCCATCCTCGACGCGGCGCGGGACCTGTTCGTCACCGAAAGGTTCGAAGCGGTCAGTATGCGGCGCATCGCCTCGGCTATCGAATACTCGCCGACCGCGATCTAACTGTATTTCACCGACAAGGACGCGATCTCGGTCGTACTCGCCGAAGAAGGGTTTCATCTGCTCTCGGACCGGTTAGAGCGCACCAACAGCATCGCCCACCCGTACCTGCTCGGTGCCACCGTAGACAACTGCCTGCGCGGCTTGATTTGCCCGAGCAACCCTGCCACAGAAATACTTTAGCGTCCGAATCACGACGGGATCGCGGCTTTGTACAACGTCGCCGCGCCGCCGTGAGCGGTCGCAGTATACTCGCTCCCAAACGGGATCAGTACCGCGTGTCCACGCCCCACCATTTGCGCTTCGCCTTTCGCTTCTACCTTTGCCGTGCCGTCCAGAACAAACAACGTGTCAGTTCCCGTTTCGGATCGGGAAGTGTAGGTTTCCGATTCCGATAGAGTAATGCGACTCAAGGCGAACTCCGGCGCGGGTGTCGGGTAGACCGTTTCCATCGGCGAGACGGCTTCGCCCTCCAATACAGGAGGCGTTCCGCTGGCGAAATCAACCACTGCGAGCAGTTCGGCAACATCCACATGTTTGGGCGTCAACCCGCCGCGCAACACGTTGTCGGAGTTTGCCATCAACTCCATGTTGACGCCTTCCAGATACGCATGAAGCGTCCCCGCCGCCTGATACGTCCCCTGCCCCGGCGATAAGTGGACCAGATTCAACAGATAGATGCTGAAGATTCCCCGATCCCGGTGTCCGCCGGGGAGCGGAAACTCGGTCGCGGCGCGTGCCGCCCAGAAATCCGGGCTGTTTTTATCGAGACCGGGCGACGCGGAAAGCCGTTGCAGGAGCGGATCAAGCAGCGTATCCACCTCCGACTGCGGCAAGGTCATCACACGCTCGTACAGGGCACGGAGCAGGCTCTGACGGGCTTCCTCGTCGCTCCCCGCGTCGGTCAATCGCTCCGCGAAATCGGGCATCAGCGTGGACAACTCCGGCACCCGTGCAAACTCTTCCGCGATCTGTCCGAGCGGGCGGAACCCGTGCAACATGTAAAAATCGGTCAGCACGACGTGGACTTCCGGCTTGTGGTTGTCGTCCTTGTAGTTCCGGTTTGACGCTTTGAGCGGCACTCCGGCGGCATTTTCGCGGGCGAACCCTTCCTCGGCTTGCGCTTTGGTCGGGTGTGCTTGAATCGAAAGCATCTGCCTGGCGTCCAGCACTTTGAACAGATACGGCAAGCGTCCTACGAAGCGGTTCGCCGCCATCTCACCCAACAACTCTGCGCCATGCTCGGCAAACAATGTATCGAGCGGGACCGAGTCGCCGCCGATCTGTGCGACGGCGGGTGCATTCGGGTGCGCCCCGAGCCACAGTTCGGCGAACGGTTTTTTCTCCGGGTTCGGCGTGTCCAACAGATCGGGCAGGAACGAATACCCGCCCCAGTCGTAATGTTGTACGGTACCGGAAATCGGTATCAGCGCGGGAAGCGTGCTATGCACCGACCTCTCGAACTGGCGCAACGCCCCGTCCGGTTCCGCGACGCCGTAAGCGGCAATCGCGTCGGCACGTTCCTGCGTGTCCGCGACTGCGTAGATGCGCAATTCCGGTGCGTTCC
>JACMIS010000538.1 GCA_014381035.1 Armatimonadota bacterium | reverse complement strand
GCCGCGACTTTGTTTTTCAGGCACGCCGCGTCGTTCCCTTTTCGTCCGCCGCCTTTCGCCAGTGTCATGGCGTAGTCGGTGTCCGCCTTGTGCGTCGGGTTATCGTTCCACCAACCTGTCAGCCCGTCGGCGAAACGCAGGTTGCGCACCGGTTCGGCGTTCGCGCTCCCCTGAATAATCTGCGTGGAACTGAGCGGGACCGAACCGTCCACCACGGTCAGCGAAAATCGGTTGGCGAAGGCATCTCCTTTCCCCTCCAAGCGAAGTCCGAGAAACAAGCCGGTGGCGTCTTTCGCGACGTCGAACACGCACTCGCGCTCCTGCCAGCCCGCCGCACCGGGCAGCACCTTCGGCGAGGTCGTGAACGAAAACCCGCCGTCCGCTTCGCCGCCGAACGTCCCGGCGAAAAGGAAAGCGTGCTTGCTTAGATCCTTCCCGCGCACGAAACCGCGCCAGCGCAGTCGTTTACCGGCGTACCGCGAAACGTCGTCTATGTCATAGCGCAAGACCCCGCCGTCGCCCGCGGCTTGGCGGGTGAAATCCGCCGACGGCCGGGCTTTGACGAACCCACTCCGCTTGTCGTCTCCGGCGGCGGCTTGGTCCACCCCGACTTCGTAGTACGGGTGGGCGTCGGTGTCCGAACCCATCGCCGTTTTGTACCATCCGGTCAGCCCCTGGGCGAAATCCAGGTTGGGGAGCGTGCCGCTTTGTAGGGACGGGGCGGCACTGGTCAGGCGCCAGGGTACGAGCAGTCCGGCAGCGAGCAAGGTGGCGAGCGCGATCAGGCGGCGGCGGCACGGTTGGATAGGTAGCATTTCGATTCTCCGTTTCAGGTTGGTAAATCCCGCCGAAAGTGCCATCGCGGAGGACGGCACCGGCACCGGCGAGGGGGATGATAACTTGACGAGCAGTTCGCCGTACTCGCGCGGCGCGAGCGAAAGGGCGGCGATGGTCTGTCGGTCGCACGCCGCTTCGCGCGCAAACTCGAACTCACGCAACGCAAGATAGATAGGCGGCAGGAACCAGAAAAGGGTTTGCGCGAGCCAGGGTATCAGCGAGAGCGACAGATCGTTTCGCTTGATATGCGTGCATTCGTGTGTCAGAATGGCGAGCAGTTCGGCGGGGAAGAGGCGGGCTTTGTCCTCACTCCCGATCAGGATGCGCGGGCATAGTAGCCCGACGGTGAGCGGTTCGACGGGGGATCGCGCGACCCATAGTTCCGGGACGCGCCGCAATCCCGCCCGGTGTGCCGCTTCCGTGAGCAAGCCCGACTCCTCCCGCGCCGCGCCTGCCGTGATCCGGTGTAGTTGCGCGAGAGCCATCGCCTGCATCCCGATACCGACCCCGATTCCGACCAGCCATAAGCCGGTCAATAGTTGGGGGGCGGAAAACTCTGTCGCGGGGGGCAGAACACGATCGGTATCGGTAGCCGCTTCGGAAGGGGACGGGGTCGTATCCGGAACCGCCGCGTTCGTCGCATCGGCAGACGCGGGTGGGGCGACGGCTTCAAGAGTAGTCGCCGGTGTCGTCGGCAAAACCGCGAGAGGCAACGACGGCAGGATGAAAACGCCGAGCACCATCTTCAGGCAGACGAGCCACCAGACCCAGTAGCGCACCGTCCCCGGCAAACGCGGGAGCAAGCGGAACAGCAGGAAAGCGCCCAGGATGGCGACCGTCCCGCCCGCACACGCCGCGCCCAGCCGGGACAGAAAGTCACTCCCCATTGTCATTCTCCATCTTTGCCAGCAGGCGGTTTAGTTCGGTCTTTTCGCCGTCGGTCAGTTTCGTCGAACGGGTGAAGTAAACGGAAAGCGCGGTCAGCCGCCCGGCGAGGGTTTTTTCGACGAACCGGGAGATCAGCCAACCGAGCAACTCTTCCTGAGGCTGGGCGGGGACGTAGCGGAACACGCCGTCCGCGTCTTTTTCCCGTGTCAGGTACCCCTGCGCGCGCAACCGATCCATGACGGTGACGACGGTGCTACGCGACAAGCCCTGCGGCTCGCCGAACCCCTCCACGACCTCACCGACCGTCGCCCCGTTTCGTTCGGCGATGTAGCGCAACACCGCCTGCGCCTGCTCCCCGAGTGATTTGTCCCGAATGACCGTGCCCCCCTTCTAATATCTACATATGTAGATAAATAGGGTTATACCTCACGTATCTACATATGTCAATACGGCACCGGAAAGAGCAGGTGAATCGCCTCTTAGTTCTCTGTGGCGTGGTGTTCCGGGGCGTGGTTCGTTCATGCCGGGTGCTCTGGAAAATCGCGGAGCGACTTTTCCACTATCGCTTCTATTATTCGGCAAACGGTGGGCAAACGCGCTACCCGATAAACGGCGTCGTTCACGGCGGGGCGATTTTCGCGCCCATCGCCCCGACGATTTCAGCATCGGTGATTTGAAAGTACGGTTTGTGCGCGGTCGGTTCCTTCGGGTCGTACAGCACAGTGAATGTCGCACCTTTCTCCAGTCCGAGTTGCCACGCCCGCGTTTGCGGCATGACAACCGAGCCGGTTTCCGGTTTCCCGTTCGGTAGCTCGTAGCGGTAGGTGAAGGTGACGATTTGGGTTTCGACCGATGCCCCTATCGCGTCAACGTGCGTGACGATGGCGCGGGTCGCTGTGCCGGATGCGAGGAGTTGCGCGGGCGTCAACGGTATCTTAAGTTTCAGTGTTTTGGGCGAGATGTAAAGAGTTACCCCAACAACTATCATTGTCCTCAG
>JACMIS010000537.1 GCA_014381035.1 Armatimonadota bacterium | reverse complement strand
TACCGAAGTCGCGACGTGATTTCCGCCATCGAGCCGCGCTTAAAGTCGAACTGTTGGCACCGGGAGCGGATCGTGATCGGGATCGCCTGCGGTTCCGTGGTCGCGAGGATGAACACGACGTTCGCGGGCGGCTCTTCCAGCGTCTTCAGGAACGCGTCTTTGGCGTCCGACGAGAGTTGGTGCGCTTCGTCGATGATGAAGACTTTGTACCGCAGTTGCATCGGACCGTAGCCGACGGCGCGGCGCACCTCCTCGATGTCGGAAACGCCGCGGTGCGAGGCGGCGTCCATTTCGATGACATCCACTGCGGTCCCGGCGGTGATACTGCGACATGCGTCACACACGTTGCACGGCTCGGCGACGGGACTGGTGGACGATTCGCAGTTGAGCGTCTTGGCGAGCAGACGGGCGACGGTTGTCTTCGCGGTCCCGCGCGTCCCGGTGAAAAGGTAGCCGTGCGCGACGCGCCCGGAAACGAGAGCGTTCTGCAGGGTGCGCACCACGTGCCCCTGCCCGACCACATCGTCGAAGGTTTGCGGGCGGTATTTGCGGTACAGGGATTGGTAAGCCATCGGGGTAGCGGGCACGAAAACGGGGCGTTGCGTGCCGTTGTATTGTAACCGGAATCGGCGCGGGTGTCCACAGATTTCCCAGGCCTTTCGGGGAGCAACCAAGTCGTCGTTTGTGGACCCAACCCACGCACCTCGCCACCGGGTATACTGTCGGCAGATTTCGGCGCTTCAAGCGCCGCTTTGGGATGATGACGCTACTTTCCCCGTTACTGCCTCCGTTCTGGGCTATCGCGATGCTCGGTGGGTTGCGCGTGGTGCGCACTTTATCGAACGCCCCGGGACCGACCTCGTCACGGGATATCGAGGTCATTGAGCGCTTCCGGACGCAAAAAACGGGAGCATTGCTGGCTTATCTGGCTTGCTTCCCGGACAAAGAGCATTCGCGCGAGGTAGTGATAGACCTCATGTGGCCGGAGGCGAATACGGACACCGGGCGTAACAACCTCAGTATCGCACTGTCATCGTTGCGAAAACAGATGGAACCGCCGGGCATCCCACCGGGCACCGTGATTCGGGCGAGCCGTCGTGCGGTACGGCTTAACGCGGGGGCCTTTACCACAGATGTCGGTCAGGTTCGAGCGTCGCTCGCCGCCGCAGCCCGTGCGACGTCGCCGGCGGAGAGAGAAACACATCTCCGTGAGATCCAGCGTCACTGGGGCGGGTCGCTGCTCCCCGCCTACTATGACGACTGGGTGGTATGGGAGCGGCAACGCCTGAGCGATGACGTGGCTCGCCTGGTTATCGTCACAGCGACACAACTCCTGGCGGAAAGGGGTACGGAATCATCCCGTGCTTCCGAGTATGCCCGCTGGGGCAAAGTCAACCTCGAAGGCGTACAGGGTCATCTTTCCGACACCCTGAGCGGTCTATCCGATACCGAACCACCTGCGGGCACGGCATTTGTGCCCGTACCCCCCGCGATGCTACCTCCCACCGGGGGAACCGTTACTCTGCTACTCGTGGCAGAGTTGCCGTCCGGCGCCGACGGAGCGAGCACCGTCCGGCGGCATGGTGGCACCGTTGGTTCGCCCTGGAGCGCGGAGGTCATGACCGCCGCCGCGCCACGGGCGGCGTTCCAAGCCGTATTCCGTCGCGCCGGGGATGCGGGTGCCTGCGCCCGCGAATTTCAGAAACAGGGGGGCACCCCGCCCCGTATGGCGGTATTGACGGGCGACGCGGAGATGAATTCTCAGGGCGTCTGTGAGGGGGCGTTGCTGGTGTCAGCTACCGCATTGCTAGCGGCGGCAGCGGACGAACAAACACTCGTTTCGGAGACAGCCGCCGCATTGATGCGCCGTTCCGACAACGCCAGCGAGAACGACCTTCGCCTGCAGGATCTGGGAATCTTCCGGTTAGCCGGGGAAGACAATCCGGAACGACTTTTCGAGATGACCGCCCCGGACCGGTTTCCCCGCCCACCCCGCGCAACCCCCGCCGTTCCCGTAGACCGTCTTCCTTTAGCCCTCACCCGTTTTTTCGGGCGGGATGAGGAAATCGCCTTTCTGCTGGGCGCTCTGATCGCGGCGAGGGAGACCACCGACTGCTCAGGCGTTCTCCTGACGCTGACCGGGCCGGGCGGGGTAGGAAAAACACGCCTCGCGCTCGAAGCGGCACGTCGCCTACGTGTTCCCCGCCAGACTCTGCCGCCGACCATCTGGTACGTTCCTCTGGCTGACGTACGCGAGCCGGGTGATTTGCCGCGAGCCGTCTGGAATGTTGTCGCCGCGGGCGGCGGCGATTCCGGCAGTTCGACAGCGGCGGCATCCCTGCCCCTTGAGGAGCGAATCGCCGCCGTTCTATTCGGGTCATCCGATGTGGCTCCCACGTTGCTTCTGCTAGACAATCTGGAACACCTGGTAGCCGAAGCGGGTGCTTTGATTACCGCATTGCGGAAGCGTGTCCCAGGGCTGTTGATTCTGTCCACTTCTCGCCGCCCCCTCGCCATTAATGGCGAGCAGGTTTTTGCCGTCGAGCCGCTTCCGGTTCCGGGCAATAGCGATACCCTCACCCGACCGGAAACATTGGCGGAGAATGCAGCCGCGCGCCTTTTCGTGGACCGGGCAAGGGCGGTCCGTCCCGATTTTCAGATCACCGGCAGCAACATGGAAGCGGTCGCCGGGCTGATACAGCGCCTGGAAGGCATTCCACTCGCCATCGAACTCGCCGCCGCCCGCGCCCAGGTGCTGACACCCACCCGCATCCTTTCCAGCCTGAACGAACACGGCGCGGTTCATCTGCGTAATCGCCAAGGTAACATTCCCGCCCGCCACCGGTCGTTGGAGGCCGCCGTCGAGGGGAGTTTCCGGGATCTGAGCGGGGAATTGCAGGAGTTTTTCCGAGGACTATCGGTCTTCACAGGGGGATGGACTCTGGACGCCGCGCAACAAAGCGCGGGCGCGGATCTTGCCGAGGTGACCGATCATTTGGCAGTCCTGCGCGACCGCTCCATGATCACCGCCCGCGAAACGGAGGCGGGCGAAATGCGTTTCGGGATGCTGGAAACGCTCCGCGCGTTCGGCGCGGCGCGTCTTCAGGCGGCGGAGAATGCGGAGGCGGACGCTTGGCGGTTACGTCATGCCCGATTTTTCCTGGCTTTTGCCGCCCGTGCTAGTCAGGAACTAGATGGCGGGGATCAAGGGCTGTGGCTGAGACTCCTGCGTGAGGAGCGGGCTAACCTGTACGCCGCTCTGCGCTGGTCGGGCGACAACTACCCCGACTTGTCGCTGGAGATGGCGGCTCATCTGGGGCGTTTCTGGGACATGGGGGGGGACTGGGACTAAGGACTTGCGGCAATTTCCGGTGCTCTATAGCGCACGCCGGACGAGCCGACGTCGGTGCGCGGGATCGCGGAGCGTTGGGCCGGCGTTCTCCTTTACAACTTGGGCGACTATGACCGTGCGCGCGCGCGCTTCGAGACAGCGCTCGCTCTGGCGCGAACCGTGCCTAGCCAGGAG
>JACMIS010000010.1 GCA_014381035.1 Armatimonadota bacterium | reverse complement strand
TTCCGCCGCTCTTGCCGCCGCCGAAGCGGGACAAAGAGCGGTTCACATGGGGTACATCGGTTCGCATAATTTTTGCTGTGAGCGTTAGTATACCGCGTTTTGGCGGCGCGGCTACTCCCTTGCCGTATCAGATGAAATAACCGTCACTGATGCGTCCTCCGACTCGAAAATTCGACAACGCTTACTCCCTGGTAGTATCGGCGCGTCGCGAAAGCCGTGACCAGACCACCATGCGTTCGGGGCATAGTCGCCATCGTCTGTGCCCACAATAAGACGGACCGACGAATCGAGTACACGAAACGCAAAATCGTGTGTCGGTGGATTCTGCCGCAGGCTGTATAGCAATTCAAGCGGAGTGTTGTCTGAAGCGATATTCTGCACCACCGCAACTTCACCATCCGGCAACGTCACCAGGTAGGAATCGGCGTGGGAATCATCAAGAATTAGCATCTCCCGCCCGTACCTCTCGATGACGAATGCATCTGTATTGAGTATCGCGTCGTAGTCGCTGTTGCCAGGGGAGTCTATGTAGTCTGTCGCTCCGCGCCAGAAACGAATGGCTTCCTGCTGTAACAGGATCATCGGACCACCGCCACCGGTCATAACTTCACATACTTTGGCGTCTTTGTTCATTATTAAATCTACGTAACAGGTGCGTTGTTCACACTAATCAGCTAAGTCCTCCAAAGTAGTCAGTAGGGTTTAAACGGTTCATTTCAAATATTGACGCATTCAGGGTATCCATCAGAGTACATATTATAGCCGACTGCAAACCCGGTGCCATGCGGTAAAATAATCGCGTCACTAAACGAAAGGAATTCGACTGATGCCAACGCTTTCCGTAGAACTGCCCGAATCAGTGTACCAACGCGTTATTGCCCTGACGAAACAGGAGCAGGAGCGAATCGCCAACGTCGCCTTTTCCGTCGCCACCGACAGCCCGATGAAGCGACCGGCGACAGCGAAGCTGTGTGGCTAACGCAGGAGGAGTTGAACGATCTCGACATACCGCTCACCGATGGCGGCAAGGTCGTCCTCGGGCGCGGGATCGCGGACGCCGACGCCGGACGAAGCGAGCCGGGTTGGGAAGCCCTCGCCAGAATGCGCGGCGAGATAGGTTGGACGAAATAGAATGGCTTTTCCGCTACGTTTCGAAATGACCGCGTTCGCAAGTTCGGACTGGCGCAAACTGGAAGATGACAAGGACGGAAAGCCGGACACGTTGCGCGTCTATGCTATTCGTCATGCCGCATCCAAACCGTTTCCCGATTTTGAGGACGAGGAAGTCGCGGGCAGGTAAGCCGCCCCCATTCAGCCCTATAATACATCTCAGTACAGGTCTATATTTTCACCGGCAAAGGTTTCGTTAATCTGCGCGCGTACGAGTCGTGACGCGAAAACTAGCAGTGCTCAATCGGGGTCTCGACCGGTGGTATAATTTGCGCAGTAATTGGTGCGAAAAGGAGCGATATTTTGCGGCATCTTCCGAAGCATAAGCAGGTTTGGATAGGCGTGTGCGTTGCGGTGACGCTCCCGTTTTTCGTTCGTGATCTCGCGCAGTTGGGGAAGACCCCCCCGGTTCTCGCCGAACCGCTCTCCGCTCCCTCCCTTTCGTCTTACGCTTTGAACAACGAGGCGAGTCTCAACGGCAAAATCAATCTACGGTTGGAGGAAGTCCGTACCACCGTCGGCAGTGGCGGCTATCCGGCGTGGAAGCCGCATTCCGAGCGACTTCCGGAAACACCCCCGACCGGAGATGTATTTCACGACGACACGTTAGACCGGCGACAACTGCCGCAGGATGAGACGCTGTATCGGTTCGCCGTGTCATGGGCGGGAGGTGTGGGCGAAATGATGCCGGTTCTGGTACGGTCCGATCCCGGTACGGATGGCACGAAATACGTCCGTGTTGAGTATCACAGCGATGACCGGGACGGACGACGCAAGATGAGTGGCTGGCGGGCTTTCAAGAAAGGCACCCGTAAGGCGAACGTTGATGCCGGTTTCGCGTTCGACTCCGACACGCGCACACTCGCGCAGTTTCCCGTTCTCGGCTCGCTCGGCGTCTCCTACGGCGCGAAAGCGGTTTGGACCGCGAGCCACGACAGTTATCTGACCCCGGTCGAGATTACCCTTCCCGAGAACCGCCGACCGTCTGGCTCCGGCATATACTGCCTGAAAACATTCACGATTGACCGTTGGGGGATGAAAATGCTGGCGGATATGCGTCAAATAACCCTGTCGTCGAAGACCACCTCGATCCGAGTGCCTCTGACGCGGTTCGAATCCTGGCGCGATGCGCAAGCCGTGCGCGTGACAATCACCCCATACCATTGGGCGCGATTTGCGGATGTGCCGCTGTCCATCCCCGGCGATACCACACACGCAAACCCCTTGCCGATAACTCGGGAGATCGAGGAGAAACGAGTAGCGAGTGAGTCAGGCGTCGGCGGGGGAGCGGTCGGCGACTATAACGAACTATTTCGCGTCTCGCACGACGCTCTCACCCACCCCCAACTGGCACAATTCGTTCCCGGTACGGTCACGCTTACCCACGCGCGGAAAGCCATGGGTTCTACCGACCCCGGCTTTTCCCGAACCGAAACCCATCTCTATGCCTTCGTGCCGGATAATTGGGAAGGTGTCAGACAGCATCTCACGATGTACGCCGTCACGAGATCTGGTAAACGGGTGCGGGCTGACTCCCGTGGCTATTCCAAAGAGGGTGGCGGTATGCGTGTTGACTTTCAACTGTCCGAAGTCGCCTACGAAGATGTCGCCGGGGTGTCCTTCGGGCTGACTCGATAAATGGCTAATAATCGCGCCAGACACGGAGGCGGTCGATTAGCAGGAAGCAGCGCAGACAACGCTGGAGGATGTGCCGATCTTTACTGCGGTTGAGCGATCTTTGTTTTGTCCCCTGCTTCGGCTATAATCGGTTGATGACTGCTCAAGCCTCGATTACGAAGGACTCTTCTCAGGAAAAGGAACGCATCGCGCTCCTGACGAAGGCGATGGCATCCGTTCGTGACGCGATATCGCTGGCAGAAAAGGACAAGACTCGCCCTACCTTTCACTTCCATACCCCCGCGAACTGGCTGAATGACCCGAATGGTCCCATTTTTCATCGGGGTTGGTTTCATCTTTTCTACCAATTTAATCCCTATGGGGATGGCTGGGGACACATGCACTGGGGCCATGCCCGCAGTCGGAACATGGTTCACTGGGAACATCTACCGATTGCTTTATGGCCCTCCCGATCCTTGGGAGAAGAGCATGTTTTCTCGGGTTCCACCTTCCCGGACGCGACAGGAAAGCCGGTTATTCTATACACCAGTATCGGCAAAGACCGAGAACCGGAACAGTGGGCGGCGATTCCCAGAAAAGACGATCTGGTTATTTGGGACAAGTATCCTGCCAACCCGATTTTGAACCTTGGTGCACACGGCAATATCGCTATTCGGGAGTGGCGTGACCCGTTCTGCTTTCGAGAGGCAGATACCACCTATATGGTGGTCGGGGGCGGTGCCGGTGGACGCGGGGTGGTCCTGCTCTACCGGGCGGAGGGAGGAGAGTTGCTGCGCTGGAAGTATATCGGTATCCTCTTCACACACCCGGATAACAACATCGCCAATATCGAATGTCCCAATATCGCACGTCTGGGGGAGCGATGGATCCTGCTTACCAGCACCTACGGCAAGGTTGAGTCTTTCGTCGGACGTTTGGATCTGACACGATGCGCGTTTGTGTCGGAGAAACGGGCTGTGCTGGGCGAAGCGTCGTATGCCAGTCAGCTTGTAACCGACGCGAAAGGACGCTGTATCGAATGGGCTTGGTGCAATCCTCCCCACGCCCCCGGTTGGGCGGGCTGCATGACCCTTCCCAGCGTTTTGCGTATTGCAACGGATGGGACTTTGGTGCGCCAGCCGCTTCCCGAATTAGCCACACTTCGTGAGAAAAGACTACAGCGTAAAATGCAACCCTTGACGGGAACGCTCGACCTGAGCGACCAGATTAACGGAGATGCCCTTGAAATCGTTCTGGAAATTTTACCGGGAAATGCAACCACGGTCGGCGTTCGGCTTAGAGTTTCGCAGGAGGGTGGACGTAGCGCAGAAATCCGTTATGAGGCGCAGACACGAATGCTCCATATTCCCGAGCGGCAACCGGTCCCGATTCCCATAATGCCTGGTGAGGATATTCTGAAATTGCATATTTTTGTAGATAAAATGATGCTGGATGTGTACGCAGCAGACGGCATGGTGAGCTCTGTTAGCACATTACGCGGGGTCCAACTGGAAGATGTGGGGCTGCATCTATTTGCCGAAAAGGGGACAGCTACGATCCGGTCCTTGAATGTCTACCGCATGAAACCGGCGACGTTTCGACTCGATATGTTCCGTTGACAGGTTGCTCCGGCACAAAATATCATAAGGAACAGCGACGCTACTCGATGATACACAACCAGAATGTTAGTCCTGCGACGACAGATGTAGAGAGTGACGCGCCGGATAAAGAGATGTTATTCGTCTACGGCACGTTGCGCCCGGGCGGAGTAGCCAGCGGTAAACTTCCTTTGTTGCATTGTCCGGTCGGGACGGCAACGGTCTCTGGCGTTCTCTATGATCTCGGGGCATA
>JACMIS010000536.1 GCA_014381035.1 Armatimonadota bacterium | reverse complement strand
CCCCGATCAGTTCCATCAGCACCATGATCGACGCCGGGGTTTGCTCCGCCGGTTTGAGCACGACGCAATTACCCGCCGCGAGCGCGGGCGCGAGTTTCCATGTCGCCATCAGGATCGGGAAGTTCCATGGGATGATCTGCGCGACGACGCCGAGCGGCTCGTGGAAGTGATACGCGACCGTGGTTTCGTTTAACTGGCTGATGCTACCTTCCTGCGCGAGAATACACCCGGCGAAATAGCGGAAATGTTCAACGGCGAGCGGAATATCGGCGTTCAAGGTTTCGCGGATCGCCTTGCCGTTGTCCCACGTTTCCGCGACGGCGAGCATTTCGAGGTTGGCTTCAATGCGGTCGGCGATCTTGTTCAGAATAATCGCGCGGTGACCGGGCGACGTTTTCCCCCAGTCTTCCTTTGCGCCATGCGCGGCGTCGAGTGCTTTTTCAATATCTTCGGACGTGGACCGGGCGACCTCGGTGAAGGTCTTCCCGGTGACCGGGGACGGGTTCTCGAAGTACATTCCCTTCACCGGGGGCACGAATTCGCCGCCGATATAGTTGTCGTAGCGCGGGCGGAACGCGACCTTGCTTCCCGGCTGGTTGGGTTTCTCGTAGATCATGCTGGCACTCCTGTGTTGAAAGTTTTGGGCGGGTTCCGGCTATCGTTGCCAAGAACAATCGTTGCCCATATGAATTATACGACAAACCGCGCCCCGCTGTTTCAGGATAGAAACCGCGGCAGGACACAATCGGGTACCGAATACCAATTCGGACTGATTGGACCATGTGACCCTGTGCCGTTCGTGGGAATAAATTGCCACGAACGGCACAGGGCTTGAACAAACCGATTGGGTATAAGATCGCCCTTCCCCAAAATACGCGGCGAGCGGTATTTGCGGAACCGAATTTGCGGAACCGATTGCGGCGCGACTGTGTACCCTTGCTGAGCGAATCGACGTTCATCGATATTGCGGAGGAATAAATGAGATGAGTAGAGTATGGTTTATCACCGGTACATCCACCGGGTTCGGGCGCGAACTGGCGATAGCGGCACTCGACGCGGGCAATAAAGTCGTGGCGACCGCCCGCAAGCCGGAAACGTTGTCCGACCTTTCGGCGAAGTATGGCGACAATGTTCTCGCCGTGCGCCTCGATGTCACAAACAAAGCCGACATTGACGCGGCGGTCAAGGCGGCGACCGATACGTTCGGACAGATAGACGTTCTGGTGAACAACGCGGGGTACGGCGTCTTCGGCGGTTTCGAAGAGATCTCCGATAAGCAGTTTCGCGAACAGTACGAAACCAACGTTTTCGGGGTGATCGCGGTCACGCAGGCGATTCTTCCGCAGATGCGCGCCCGCAAAGCCGGGCATGTCCTCAACGTTTCCTCCGTCGTCGGATTGGTCGCCCCTCCCGGGATGAGCGCGTATGCGTCCAGCAAGTTCGCGCTGGAAGGCATCAGTGAGGCGATGGCGGCGGAACTCGCGCCGCTCGGCATCCACGTGATCATCGTGGAACCCGGCGCGTTCAAAACGGGCTTCGGTAACGTCGGTGTTCCTAAGGGAGACAACCCACTCCCCGATTACACGGCGACCGCCGGGGGGACTATCGGCTGGCTCGAAGCAATGGTCGCCGAGGGTTCCGCCCCCGGCGATCCGACGAAGGCGGCGAAAGCAATGCTCGCCATCGTGGACGACCCGAACCCCGCGCTCCGATTAATGCTCGGTTCCGACGCCCTCGGCATGGTGCAGCCGAAACTCGACGGGTTAAAGGCGAATCTGGAGCAGTACGCGCACATATCGAACAGCACGAACTTCGACCCGGCGGCGTAGGTCTCGGGCTTCACCTCCGCAAAGGGCGGCGCGACGAATCGGGTTCAGGTCGCGCCGTTTTGCGCGGCGGCGACCTGCGCGTCGCACGCGGCACAGACGTGGTCAATCGCGCCGAGAACTTCGGGCAGGGAATTGATGCCGAAAAGATTGGTACGTCCGAACTCCGAATCGTCCGCTTTCCACCGGTAGAAGACCCACCCCTGTCCGTTGCTGACGATGCCGTAAACGTCGATGGTTAACTCGGCGTCCTCGTTCCGCTGTCGGCAGGCGTACATCTCCCCGAGACACTGAACCTCGCCCGCCTCGAAGTCGTCCCGTTTCGCCTCCACGGCGCACAGGACCGGAGGTGTAAGGTAATCGCGGAAT
>JACMIS010000535.1 GCA_014381035.1 Armatimonadota bacterium | reverse complement strand
TTGCCTCGACCCCGGTCATCCGTCCGAGGTCGGTATCGGGACACAGGGGCGCAAACTGACCGAAGTGGGCGTTTCATGGACCGTCGCGGTGCGTTTGCGCGATATTCTGACCGAACGGGGCGCGACGGTAAAAATGACGAAAAACGCCGAACGGCAATACGTTGCCAACCGGAAGCGTGCCGAAATCGCCAACGCTTTCCGCGCCGACCTGCTCCTGCGCCTGCATTGCGACGCCGATGCCGGGAGTGGGATCGCCGTCTTCTACCCCGACCGACAGGGCAAGGACAAGGCGGGAACCGTCGGGCCGTCGCCCGCCGTCTTAGCCGCGACGAAAAAAGTCGCGCCCCGGTTTCACAAAGCGTTGACGCAGTCGCTCGCCGGGACAACGATCCGAAACCGGGGGCTGAAGACCGATATTCATACCGCGATTGGCGCGAAGCAGGGCGCATTGACCGGCTCTATTTGTTCCGAAGTGCCGGTGCTTCTGGTCGAGATGGTCGTGCTGACGAACCCGAAGGACGAGACGTTCCTCGCCGACCCCGCCGGACACGAACGGATGGCGCAAGCCCTCGCGGACGCTACCGAGGCCGCGCTACAATAAACCCCGTATGGCAATACCACTCCCCATAGCCGCGAACGAATCCGCCGATTCGCGCCGCAAACGTTATGACCCGCGCAGGGTCCGCACGTGGGCGGAGATTGATTTAAGCAGGCTCGCAGGGAACGTGCGGGCGATCCGCGCCGCGTTCACGCCCGACGATTCGCGGGATGAAATGATGGCGATTGTGAAAGCGGACGCGTATGGGCATGGCGCGGTCGCCGTGTCGCGGGTCTGCGCGGCGAGCGGCGTCGCGCATTTCGGCGTCGCGACGGTCGAGGAGGCATTGATCCTGCGGCAGTCTGGAATACGGGGCGATATCTACCTGCTTTCCGCGTTCGTACCCGACGAAGCCGAGGCGATTGTGCGCGGCGACATCGTTCCGCTTATATCCTCGCCCGGGCATTTCCACGCGCTCGCCGAAGTCGCGCAGGACGCCCCGCTTCCCACCCGCGCCTTTCTGGTCGTGGATACCGGCATGGGGCGCGAAGGGATGCTCCCGGACGTGGCACGCACCTTATGGGGCGCGGCACAAAGGCACCCTCATGTACGGTTGGTCGGAATCACCTCGCACCTCGCGTCCGCCGACGAATGCGAACCGGACGGCGTGGAGGCGACGCGGGCGCAAAGCAAGCGGTTCGCGGCGTTCGTGGGAAGCGTTGCAAGCACCTTTTTGGACGCCGACGATGGGCGCGGCACGCGCGGGGTCTGGCTTTCGCTCTGCAATTCGCCGGGAACAGTTCGCCGGGACGAATGGCTACCGATCCCGGACGATGTACCGGGTGTGCGCGGAATCCTGCATCGTGCCGGACTGCTGTTATACGGGATCGAATCGCACCCGAACGCCTTCGTGGAGTTGCCCGAGGTCCGGCAAATCCTGGCGTGGCGGGCGCGGGTAACGCTGGTGCGCGATCTGCCCGAAGGGGCGACCGTCGGCTATGGACGTACCCACGCCCTTTCGCGACCGTCCCGGATCGCGACTGTCGCGGTCGGCTACGCGGACGGATTCCCGCGTCGGCTTTCGAATCGCGGGGTGGTATTGCTGAGCGGGCAAAAATTGCCCATTGTCGGGCGGGTCTCGATGGACCAGTTGCAGGTAGATGTCACCGACGCACAAAACCCGGTCGCAATCGGCGAAACGGTAACGCTTCTTGGCGCGGACGGGTGGGAAAGCATCTCGACGCTCGACTTCGCGGACTCCATCGAAGCCACCGCGCACGAACCGACATGCTACTTAACCAATCGTGTGCCGCGCCTGTACACCAACATTCCATCGAACAATCGGTGATTTTTTTGTATATCTATCGTTTATCCTGCTGACACGACTCAGGATATATTTTTATCCACACCTATTCATAGATCGGCTGCTGTAACGACACCTTTATAGATGCGCCCGGCAACAACCGGTAATACCGCGAGGTCATGCCGCGCCATCAATTCCCGCGCCGCTTCGGTCGTCATGTCCGGCGCACCGACGAAGCGCAGCCCGTTCGCATAGGGACCGACCTCTAACGCGTCGCGGTTCGCGCCCGCCGGAATACGCCCGCTGTCCCGGTCCGAAGGGGTGTAGACGCCGAAGTACATGCCGTCGCCGACGATCACCACGGTTTGTAGCGGTTCGTCTTCCATCAACGCAATCACTTCCGCAAGGCTCGTCCGTGGTTCTACCACGGGAACGGCTTGCAGGGGAATATCTCGGAGCAATTTCATAGCACCGTCACGGTTCGCTATCATGGATGCATTTTCCTCTTCACCGGTACGTTCCCGGCAAACCTGCCACATATTCGCTATAATGATTGTGTGAGCGCAAACGAAACCAAAGCAACTCTCGTGCGAAGCGGCAAAGGGTCCGCGCCCGCTCCGAAACTACCGGATGTCGAAACACCTGCCAGTGATTTTTCCGTCCTTGAGGAGGCACGCCTCGACGCACTCCGAAACTACTGGATTCTCGACACCGCTGCTGAACCGATGTTCGATGAACTGACCCGTCTCGCGGCACACATCGCCGAGACGCCCATCGCGTTCCTTGCCTTCCTGGATGACCAGCGGCAATGGAATAAGTCGAGTATCGGGTGGAACATCGCGGAAATACGGCTTGAGGAATCGTTCGCGACGCACGCTATCAGCCGCAGTGACCTGGTGGTCATACCGGATTTGCGCAGCCATGAACAGTTCGCCGACAACCTGTATGTCGTCGGTGCCCCGAACCTGCGTTTTTATGCGGGCGTTCCCCTGATCGCCGAAAGCGGGCATCCCATCGGTTCACTGTGCGTTCTGGACGAAAAAGCGCGTCCCTTCAGCGAGAAACAGATCACCGGACTGCGGATGCTGGCACGGCAGGCGATGGTGTTAATGGAGCAACGCCGTGACATACTGCTCCTGACCGGCGAAGTGACGGTCCGGTCCGATGCCGAGCAACGCGCCAACCGGCAAGCGCGGCGCGATGTGCTGACAGGGCTGCCGAACCGGACTCTGTTCGCCGAGCGGGTCGAGGACGCCCTGCAAAAGGCGCGTGATATACGGGCGCGAAAAGGCGAGAAGGCGCATGGCGGTGTGGCGATGCTGTTCGTTGACCTGGATCGCTTCAAACGAATCAACGACACGCTCGGACACGCGGCGGGCGATGTCATGCTGCGCGAGGTCGCGGCGCGGTTCACCGGCGCGTTGCGCCCCGAAGACACGCTCGCGCGCATCGGCGGCGATGAGTTCACCGTCCTCCTGCCGGATCTGCCGACCGCGAACTATGCCGCCATCGTTTCGCAAATGCTTCAGCGCACGCTGGTCCGTCCGATCTCGATACAGAACCAGGAATTCACCGTGGGCGCGAGCATCGGGATCTCGGTATCCCCCCGTGACGGCGACGATGCGGCGACGCTGTTGAAGCACGCCGACATCGCGATGTACGAGGCGAAGGCGAAGGGCGGTTATCAGTCCTACGACCCGCAGATGAACGCCGATAGTTATCAGCGACTGATCGAGGAATCCGAACTGCGCCGCGCCATCGAACGCGACGAGTTATCCCTGCATTACCAACCCCTCATCGAAATGCAGACCGGGCGGGTCGTCGCCGTGGAAGCGTTGTGCCGCTGGCGTCACCCGGAGCGCGGTCCGGTCCCCCCCGCCCATTTCATCCAGGTTGCCGAGCAAGCGGACCTGATCGTCGAACTCGGCGAGTGGGTCCTGCGCCGTGCCTGTATGGACGCGGCGGCGTGGCGCAAGGACGGGCACACCGATCTGCGCGTCTCGGTGAATATTTCCGCCCGGCATATCGTCCACGGCACCGTGCTGACGACCGTGAATGATTTGTTGGCGGAGTTTAATCTGACCGGCGACGTTTTCGACATAGAAATCACCGAGACCGCGCTCTGCACGACGGGCGACACGACCCCGCAAACGTTGCAAGGTCTGCGCAGTCTCGGCGTCCGGCTTTCCGTGGACGATTTCGGCACCGGCTACTCGTCACTCGCCTATCTGCGCCGCTTCCCGGTGGACATCCTGAAAATTGACCGGGCGTTCATCGCCGGTCTCGACAAAAACACCCCCGACGAAGCATTGGTCCGCGCCTCGATAGAGATGGCGCACGCCCTGGACCTGCTCGTCGTCGCGGAAGGGGTGGAAACCGCCGCCCAGCGCGACTGTCTGCGTGCCCTCGGTTGCGACATCGCGCAGGGTTTCCTGTTCAGCCGCCCGGTCTCGCCTGAGATCCTCAAGCCGCTCATCGCCGGGGGCGGCCTGCGCACCGCGATGCTTCTGACGAGTGGCGCGGCAAGCGACGACATCGCACGACTGAATCGGGCGCGATCCACGGTCAAGCGGAAGTAGGGTTATTGAGTCAAAAGTTTTTCGCGGGTTGAAACCCACGCCTGTGGGCACTTCGTGTCGAGCGTCCTCCGGAAACGGGTACCACGATACCATCCGCCAGGCTTGATAGCGTTTCTGTTTCGGAGCGTCCGTGAAGACGTTCGGCACGGTGCTGTCCGACGGACTGGGTACACCCGATCCGGGTGCGCTTTATAAAGTGAAACGGTCTGTCTGGAGCGAATTCTTACCCATCAAACCTTAGTCGATTGTCAATCCCCTACAAGCGCAAACCACGCCGACTTGTCAACCAAAATTTATACCCAAAAAAGTAAAAAAATAATCTCAGTTCCGTGGAAACCTGTGTTATACTTCAACTGCCCATAAGTAACGGGCAACGATAAAGTGAGGAGATTGAAGGTCAATACTACATGTAGTATTGCTCAATGATTTCATCACTACATATGCGCATATCTCTCTGTAGAGAGAAACTCACAGTGAATGGTGTTCTTATCGCCACAACCGTGTTGCGATAATCGACACTGAGGCGTTTTTCTTCACAACGCCCAGAAAGAAGAATGTAATGTATAAGAAGTTGGCTGTTTTTCTCTGTGTTCTCGGTTGTCTCCTCGGTGCCAGGGTTGCAACCGCCCAAGGTGTTTTTTATTCCAATACGGAAGACACTTTCTTCTATGATCCTGCCGGGCGAGAGCTCGCGATGCCCATCGTTTTCTCCGGCTCCTACGAAGTCGACAGTTTTACCTTCGGGTACTTCCTTCCTCTCGATTCTCCCAACGGTGCCACGACTGATGCCATCGTCCGATTTTACACGGCAGGTCCGTCCGGGGGGGCGTTCGACGGCACACTCATCTCTGCTACGCGTTTCGAGACTCTGGAAGGTGACCCCAACGGTGATACTGACATTGTCTTCCATGATTTGGCACCCCTTGGCAATTTTTTTCGGTGGGATTCAACGCTCTTGCCCACCGAGGAAAACGGGGGATGGGTAAGCATCGAGTTTAGCAACCCGGACGCGGGTTGGGAAATCGCTACCGGCGACAGCACGGATGACTACTTTCAGGACATGACCGACGGCGAGTATTATAGTTTCGGTGGTTCTCCGCAGGCCGCCTTCTACATAGAACTATCCGGTCAGCGGCTTGATGTGGCAGTGGTTCCCGAGCAGGGTACGGCGGCATTGATTGCCGGAGTGCTACTGCCGGTTGGTATCCTTTACTTGTCTCGTCGCAACCGCCGTCCGACAACTTCCGGTGCGAAGCATTTACTGAACTAAGAAAGTAACATCATGAAATTTCTCGCAATTTTCCCTCATCTGATCGGTGTATCTCTACTCTTGACTGGTTCGATCCTGCCTTCGGCGGGTCAGGCCGGTGTGCGTCCTCGCACACACACAAAACCTTCGCCTCCTGCGGCAAAATCTAAAACACTCCAGCACCCGTCTCCAACCGCAAAATCGGCTACTGCGCTTTCGCCTCTCGATACGCTGAAAGCAACCCATGACGCGAGGTTCGCTGCACACGCCCATAAGGCGACACCCAAGAAAGCTGGTAAGGAAAGACCCAAGCAGAAACGGGAGTTCAAGCGCACGATGACCGGCGGCGACGAGTTTATGCTTCGGATGCGTGCGTACCCGTACAACACGATTGATCCGACGGCTTCCGACCGAGCCATCGCACAACGATCCCGCTTGCGTCCGGCGCAAATCGGCTATGCCGGCGGCGCGTCTAGCGGCTCGTCCAATTCGATCCGAAGTTCGCCCAGCTCGTTGTTATTCCCCAGTGCGAAATGGTCGTTTGTCGGTCCGGTCAACTGGTACCCGACAGCCCAGCGCGCCTACTACGGCCTTCAGTCAATGAACGGTCATGTCGAGGGAATCACGGTTGACCCGACCAACCGCCTCGTTCTCTACGCCTGCGCCCAATCGGGCGGCGTCTTCAAATCGGTGGACGGCGGCATCAGCTGGAAATCGGTGTCCGGCAGCTGGCCGTATCTCCGAACGAACGTCCTCGCCATTAACCCCCTGAATACCAAGGTTCTCTATGCGGGAACGAGCGTTTCGCCCACCGGCTTTGGCACCGCCATCGGCCTGATGAAGTCCACCGACGGCGGCACGACGTGGACGAATATCGGTGCCGACAAGGATGCGAACGGCGACTATATCTACTTCGCCGGACAGAACGTGAGCCGTGTGCTGGTGGACGCGGTCAACCCCAACATCGTGACCGTCACCGTCGGAACCACGCAAGTCGGCTCATCTATTGTTCGTCCGACAGCCGGAAACATTTGGGTTTCGACGGATGCGGGTGCGACATGGAGCCAAAAGGTCGAGCCATTCCCCTTCCCCGGTGAACCGGGCTTCACCTATTCCTTCCGCGGGAGTTACGAAGACATTGTCCGTTTGAAAAATGGCACGTACCTTGTTGTTGGAAAAGGACCGGGTGAGTTTAACCAACTGCTGTATAAATCCACGGATCAGGGAGCCACATGGACGCAGGTTGCCAACGCCCCCAT
>JACMIS010000534.1 GCA_014381035.1 Armatimonadota bacterium | reverse complement strand
GGTTTCGTGGTGGCGGATAAACAGGCGCGACTGATGGCACTTCTTTTGAAGCAAAGGAATGGCAAGATCAACGATGACTTTTTCCCGAACGGCAAACTGCTCGGGGAATTGATTTCAAAGGCGTTTCGTCAGGTTCCCGCGACATTGTTTCAATCGCGATTCGGAAAGGGCGTCGGGGCGGTTCTGAGCAATGTCCGAAACGACCGTACCCGACTGACTTATCGGCATCTTCGAGATTTTGTAGCTCTTTTCGCGACACATAACACCCAACTGCCCTGCGAGTTACGTTTAGCTCTGGAAAACAACTATTTTTATGATCCGATAGTATCTATAGAACCACTCGATGACTCGGTGACTATGTACGACATAACCGTGGAGGGCGAGCACTCTTTCGTGGCGGGAGCCGGGTTCGTTTGTCACAACTCGCAAGGTTCGGAATACCCCGCAGCTATAATATTAATGGCGAACCAGCATTACATGATGCTCCAGCGGAACCTGCTGTACACGGCGTTGACCCGGGCGAAAAAAATGGCGGTGATCATCGGGTCGAAATACGCGCTGAAGACCGCGATCAACAACCGCCTCGTTTCACCGCGTTTCACCCGGCTTGCCGAGCGACTACAGAATCTGGTGGAATCGCTTTCCTCACGGCGTCAACTGTCACTATTGGATGGCGGAGGAGGAAGCGGTCTTACGAACCGTGATCTATCGCACCCCCCGCTACCGGGACGGCTTTTGTAGGCAGAAGCGCGGTACACCCCAAAAAAACATCATCGCTCGCGCTGATACGCGCCGACCCCGAAGGATGGTTTGGTGGGAGCGGACCCATCCGTCTCCGCGAAGAACACCTCGCGGACAAGTCGTTCCACCCGGCGGACGTTTTTGACGCCCCAGAACACGTTCTCGGTCGCCTGTCCTTGAGCATTGCCGTAACGGTTGGAAGGGTGGGCGATGGTCAGATTGCCCGAACCGTCGCCGCGCTCCGTGCGCTGCAAGTCGCCGACATAGCGTGGCACGACCGAGCGGGATTCCCGCCCTTTTCCCTTGTGTTCCAGAATCAATACGCGTTTGTTCGTGACGGCGTACACTGTCTGCCGCGCTTTCGCCATCGCGACGAACGGCGCGGCGAGCATGGCGATCCCGATCCCGACAAATGGCAATCCGAACAGCGCAAAGAACCATGCGACGGGTTGCGGTGTCCCGACCTTTGGTGAAAAGCCCAACCCGAGTGCCATCGCTTCCCAGAACAGGGCGAACCCGGTCCACGGGATGGCGAACAGGAACGCGCCCCATTCGGTGCGCACGGCACGGAGCGGGTCGGGCTGTCCCACCCAGAGGAGCTGTTCTCCCGGCTCACGCTCCGTTTCCAGAGCCTCGCGCAAGTGCATCGGCAGATCGGCAGTGTCGGTAGCGGCGGCATCCATCGGCGTGAATTATCCCTTCGCCCTATCCGACACCGCAGATACAAATAAAGTTGCGCGGTTACGGGCGGACGGGCAACACCAGCAGTGTCACGCTGGGCGACGGTAGTGACAGAGTCGTCGCCCCCCCCGCAATGTTCGCATCGGCTTTTTGCTGAATGGCACCATTCGCCGCCGAACCGACCTGCCAGACCTGCGCTTTCGCCCCGACTGTCTTCCCGGCGATGGTAAGCGAAATCTGGCGTGTGAGCGGTTTTTCCGCGACACCCTTGTTTACAATCAGGACCGTGATCGCGCCATCCTTGCGCTCGGCAGCGTAGGTCGTCACGGTCTCGTAGGGAGCGGCAGCGGATGCCGATATGCTCGTTTCGCCAAAGCCTGCGCCGTTTCCGTCATAGTTACGGAACAACTTCATGGCGTTGTACGTCGGAGTACCGGTCGCGGGAGTCGTCCAGCGTGCCGCCATATCCAACCCCTCGCGTCCGAAAATGCCGTAAATATCGGCCTGCGCGGTCGCGCCGTTGATGTGCTTTTCCGCGCCCCAGTTATACTCCGTGATACCGATTTTTGTGCCGGGGTAGTTCTTGGCGACCCAATCTTTCATGCGGGGCAGGAGCCGTACCGTGTCATTTATCCACGTCTCGTCTTTGTAGGTCGGGTCGAAAAGGGAACGGGTCGTACGGTTACGTTTCTGCTGCATCGCTTCGGAAACATCCTCGGAAAATTCGCCGCCCTGCGGGTAGATGTGCAACGTGAAAACATCCAACAGGCGTTTCCCGGTTTTCGCTTCCGCCGCTTTCATCGCCTCCAAGTACCACGCCATGAACTCCTTGTTTCCGTGCGCGGCTTTGTCGGGGAGCGGTGACGACCAGCCGTGGGTCCCGCCCCACTGCGAGTCGTAGCCACTGTAAAGATAGCCGGTCCAACCCCATTCTTCCGGTCCCAATACCTGCGCGGACGGATCGACCGACTTGATCATAGCTGCCATCGCCACCGATTTATCGCGCACTTCCTCCATCTTCGCGCCGACGGGATGCACATCGCGGTGCGTCGAGTGCCAGATAGCCGGTTCGTTATCCAGAATGTAGTAGCGCAACCCTTTCGCGTTCGCCGCGCCATGCTTCTTGACCATGTCCTGTATCCACGGCTTCTGAAACGCGGTATCGGCGGGAATGTTGGCGTCGAGCGGATTGTTGCCGGTTACCGGTTTGCCGTCTGATTTGTTGCCGTTACCCGAGTCGGAGTTATATTGGTCGGTTTTTTCCTGCTTGCCATATTTCGCGACGCTGTACGACCAGAGTTTGCCGCGATTCGGTCCCAATTTGGCGACATGACCAACCATCGGGATCGTTACCATCGGTTCGGCACCGCTTTGGCGGGAGCGACGAATAAACGAGTCCGCCCGCTCGCCGGGAATCCGCGATTCGTCCCCGATGCTCTGGTAAAACCAGTCGTTCCCGCGATTGTCGGCGTTCTCTCGCCAGTTGTAGCGGGAGGTGTTGTTGCCGCCCATGCGGTGGCTCGGGAGACGCAGGTCGCGGATCGCGGCATCTTCCGCATACGCCGCCCCATAAATCATCGGGTTGATGGCACGTCGGTTTTTCGCGACATCTACGGTGACGGCAATCGTTTCGGACGCTGGTGGGGGAGATTGTTGCGCAGAGCCTGTGGAAATACAGGCACCGGTCAATCCTGCCAGAAATACAACGGTAACAAGCGGCAATCGGTAACGGGAGGGGGGGACTATCGGTGTTTTCATTTGCTCTCCAATGAGTGTCGGGACTGTCGTTTTGTATCGCTCCTCCTGCCGGTTTGCAAATGGGAACTTTCCACGATTGCCGCTTGTAGGGGAATAGCGGACGGTCAAGCAGGGTATACTATGGTCAGCGGTCCCGTCGCCGCGCCATTAGCAACGAATCGCGACGATCTTCACGTTTCCCGAATACGATTTTTTAATGTTAAATACTCACGCTACCCCCGAAGCGTCCGACGAGAGTTTTTGTACCCCGTCGGCGCAGATCATTCTGAGCGGACTCGCGGAGCGGTTTTCCGGCATCCCGGTCCTCGCTCTCGGACAGACCGCACTTTGGGACGAACCGACGAAGGCTTCCCTACGTTACCTTTTGGACCGGATCACCCCCCAGACCGAAATGGTCGTCGCGGCGCACAACACCGATTATTTCGCCAAACTACCGGGACATCCATCGAGCGCGGGTGAGTCCGACTATGCTGTCGTGCCACACGATGATGCGAAGACGCGAGGGCTCTGGTCCGCCGCGGGCGAAATGAGTGCATTTTTCGGGAGTGAGGATGTTCCCGCCCGCCATGAAATCGAAAAGCGCGGCGGCGTTTCGCTCGGAAAAGTGCTGTCTTTTGTCGAAAACGAAGACGCCCTGCTTTCCGCCCTGACAGCGGCTTGGGGCTGGACGGGCATTATCTACACGCGTTGGGACAAGAAGATAGCCGCCGATGTGCCGCTGTCCGAAATCCTGCCGACGTTGAAAGCTCAGATCGAAAGCTCTTTGGCCCATAGCGCGACGTTGTTGAAAAGCCCGGCGCGGGCAGAGAACGCCAACCGATTAGGCGAAACCATCGCCGCATGGATAGATGCGTTCGCTGCGAAGCATCCGTCTGCGTCTCTGACCGATCTGTATGGTGACCTGTTGCCGCGCTTCTATGCATTGCTCCTGGGTGATGAACCAACCAACCTTTCGGTGTCGTCAACGGTCGAGTTGCTTCGTTTCAATAACGAAACTGCCTGCCTCCCGCGGTTCGCCTTTGTGGACCTGTTCCTGAATCCTGCGACCCGCAAACCTGCCTTGAACGCGTACAACTTCGCGGTCGGCGGGTCCGGCGCATATACTCTCGATTCGTTCGGCGAGGGAGCGTTGCCGTTTGACGTGGTCATTCCCGGTCGGGGGCGTGGAACGCTGGCGATAACGCCCGATGGCACGGTCAGTGTTTTGTTCTCGCCGGAGCCGTTGATCGTTTGTCCGCCGGGAAGATCATGCGCCCCGTCCAGCGTTTCCGACCTTGCCCGACTGCTGGAAGCGGAGTTAGGACCGGATATAACGCTCGTCGGAAAGGCGGTGGCACTGCTACCGATGCTCGCCGCCGAATATATCTTCGCGTTTCATGAGGGCGCAAGCAGTTATAGTGACCGCACCGCGACTATGCTTGCGGAAATGCGTCGCCGCAACCTGCCCGTGCCGATGGCTCACCCCATTTTACGGGTCCAGTATGCGACCTGGGACGCAATCGCCGCTGTTCCGGTGGCACCCGGCGACATTGCGGATGCGCTAAACCTTCCGCCGTATCTCCAACAGACACTCGGACGCGCTTCCATCGGTTTTGAGGACTTCGCGCTTTGCTGGCGTCGCGCCGTCACCTTCGCCGAACGCGACCTGGGAACGTTACGCGAGCTGCGATCCCCCCGCGATCTTCTGTCGTACCTTGCCGAAGAGCAGGGGGAGAACTGGGAAGAAAAGAGTCGCCAGTACGAGTCCGCTCGCATGGTTTTATTGACTATTAAGGATAAAGCCCAGGCGATTCAGGGCAGGATCTACACGCTATACGATCAGGTGCGCCGCTTAAAAACGGAGGCGATGCGCATCGAGCGCGAAAAGGGCGATGACTTCCGCGCCCGGATTCAGCCGTTGCGCGAACGACTGGCGTCCACCAAAGATCCCGGCGAGACCGAGTTGCTGGAATCCGAAATCGAGTCGCTTCGGGCGGAACGGGTGATGCTGTTCGACGTGGAGATCGAAACACGACGCGGCAGCGTCCGGTACGCGCTTGCGACAGTACGCGATCTCAAGCAGTCCCGCCTCGCGTTGGAGCGTAGCAATGAAGCGGCTTCGGCGCGGGAAACCCTGCGCCGGATCGAGTCCGAAGCCGAAACCGCGAAAGCCGAACTGGTCGCGAACTCCCTCCGGACCCTGCACGCCCTACCGCATACCAACTATCGCCCGTCCTCCTGGCTATTCCCGCTCGTAGACCCATCCGGCGCGTGGTTCGCACGCCTGACCAAAACAACGGAACTACGCTGGGAGGAGTTGTGAGAGGGCTTCCGTTTACGAAAATGCAAGCGGTCGGCAACGATTTCGTCGTCATCGAGGAGACTGTTTGGGGCGCGGACACCGACTGGGCACAAGAAGCGATCCGTCTCTGCGACCGACATAAAGGCGTCGGGGCGGACGGATTGCTGGTCGTCTGCCCGTCAAAAATCGCCGACGTTCGGATGCGAATGTTTAACCCGGACGGCACCGAGGATATGTGCGGCAACGGCTTGCGTTGCGTCGTGCGCTGGGCGGTCGAGCATGGTCATCTTAAAACATCCGACGACGAGCCACATTCAAGAACGGGCGACATCGAAACACTGGTTGGACCCCGTTTCGCCCATGCAAAAATGGAAGGCGGCAAAGTGGGAGAGATTGTCACGCATATGGGGGAGCCGCTATTCCGTCCGAATGAATTGCCGATGACGATTGCTGACCGCGACGCAGTTTTAGATTATGCGCTGTCTGTGGAGGGTTATGGGACAATCACCGTCTCCACCGTGAATACTGGTTCAACCCATACAGTTATCTGGGTTGATGAACTGCCTGATGATGAACTGTTTCTTTCACTATCGCCAAAGATCGAACACCATCCCTTGTACCCGGAACGAACCTCGGTACTCTGGGCAAGATATAGTGTTGCCCGAAGTGATTTCGAGATACGGATCTGGGAGCGTGGGGTTGGCGAGACTTTAGGGTGCGGCACCGGAGCATGTGCTGTCGCGGTTCTCGCCGTCCGACAGGGAAAAAAGCCGCGTTCGGTTTATTCCGACAGCAACTCGCATCACATCAAGATTCGATCAAAGGGTGGCGAATTGACAGCGATTTACATAGCGAATGCAAAATCGGAGCCGTATGGTGCGCTGGCATTGAGAGGCACCGCACACACGGTTTACTCCGGCTTGACCGGTCGGTAGACCGACCGATGGTCACTGTCCATCAACCACCGTTCGCCGAAACGCTCGGGGAGTGATTCCCGCAATCTCCGTGAAGCGTTTGGAAAAGTGGTATTCATCCGCGAAGCCCAGCGATGCCGCGACCTGGCGATTGGTCATGCGTGGCGAATACGTGAGGAGGCGTTTCGCGCTTTCGATCCGTTGTTGCAAGCGGAACTGCGCGGGAGAGATGCCGGTTTCTCGCTGGAACCGTTTGCGGAAAGTCTCATACGAAATGTTCAATGTACGCGCGATGCTTTCGAGTTCCAGCGACTCGGCAGACGCACTGGTCAGCAACGCCCGCGCATGGACCAGCCAATCCACGGACGGAGAAATTCCCAAGACTTTGCTTGCTTCGGGCGGTGTCAGGTTGCGTGGCAATAGATCCGCGAGAATACTCCCGAAAATGCTGAAATGGCGAAGTCGCTCGGCGAACGTTCGATGCGGCGTGGCGATTTCCGCGACGAACGAGCGCAGACGCATTTCCCATTCGCCGCTCACCTGCGCGACGGGGCGGCTTACGTCCAGCAAACCGGCACTGCGCCATAGATCGAACTGCGTCCCCTCGAAAGTCAGGTAAATCTCGCTCCACGTCTTGCCTTTCGGTGGTCCGTACCAGTGTGGTTGCTCCGGAAATACAGTCACTACGGAACCGGCAACCAACCGCTCATGTACCCCGTTCGCGTCACGGTATTCACCGCTACCTGCCGACACATACATCACCGCATACGACCCATAGACGCGCCACGCACGAGTAGTCGGGGCAGTACCGGTGCCGCCGGTGATATCGCCTGACAACAAAAACGCCCCGAGCGGGGTGCGTACTTCGCCGGAAAGAAGCAGTTTATGCATCGCGTCCTTACAACCCCATACCAAAAGGGGGCAGGGGGAATGCGGTCGGTAGATCGCCAGGATGGCAAGCGGTTTCATAAACCGGGAGGTCTAATCGAAGCGGCAGGTGATTGAACGTGTGGGTGAGGGCAGGTGGGGTCTCGTAGGCGGCTGCGAAGGCGCGGGCGATGCGGGACGGCAATCCATCCGGTAACGCGAATTCCAGAACGAGCGACCAGAGGACCTTGCCCGGTGGAAGGTCGGGAGCATCGGTCGTAATCGTCTCATGGACAATATGCGAGGGGACAATACTGCCGTGATCGTCTCGCACCGTGACCGGCTTCGCAGCACCGGTGAGAAACGCGGCACCGAACCGAACGCGGCAGGGCGGAACGACCATTTCAGTTGGGTTAAAAACAACCAAGGCGACCGTCGCCGTATCAGGTTGGCGCAACGGCTCGGTGTTGATTCGGGCAAGCAATTCGTCTACAAAAGCACGGTCCAACGGCTTCGATTTTCCGCAGGCAGGGAAGCTTGGAACAAGCTTCCCTGCCTGACTGCGTCTTTATACGACCTGCGTCAACTTGCCGCTACTGTCGCCGACCTTTTCGACCGGGACGCCGACCTTGTCGAACATGCTGAGGAACAGGTTTGTCATTGGGGTGCCGTCCGGGTAGCGGGTGTGTCGGTTGCCCTTGATCTTGTTGCCACCCTTACCCAGCAGTAGGAGCGGCAAGTCGTTATGGTTATGGCGGTCGCCATCGCTGATACCGCCGCCGTAAACGAGCAACGTGTTATCCAACATCGTCGAACCGCCCTCTTTCACCGACTGCATTTTCTTGACAATGTACGCGAGTTGTTCCATATGGAAACGGTTGATCTTCCGTATCGCGGCTTGTTTCTCCTCCGACTTACCGTGGTGGGACATTTCATGATGCCCCTCCGCAATCCCGATATTTTTGTAGGAGCGGTTGCTTCCTTCGTTCGCGAACATGAAAGTAGAGACGCGGGTCAGGTCCGCCTGAAAGGCCAGAACCATCATGTCGCCCATCAAACGAATATGTTCGCCGAAGTCGGAAGGCATATTCTCCGGACGGACGAAATCCATGCCATTTTTTTTGCCGCCCGCTGACTGTGCATTTTGTCGGGCGATCAGTTGTAAACGGCGTTCCAACTCGCGCACTCCGGTCAGGTATTCGTCTAACTTTTGTTTATCGTGCCCGCCGAGTTTTTTGGAGAGGGAACGGGCGTCGTCCATAACGAAATCCAATACGCTCGCCTGATACAGCGTGCGGCTCTTATCATTGGCTCCGATCCGCCCCTCACCGCCATCAATCCCGAAAAGTCGGTCGAATACAAGGCGCGGGTCCGTCTCTTTCGCGACCGGAGTAGATTCGCCGCGCCATGCGATGCTATTCGAGTAGGCACAGGAGTAGCCACTGTCGCAGTCGCCCGCCAGTCCGCCGCGCTCGCATCCGAGTTCCAGCGACGGGAAGCGGGTCCCCTTGCCGAGGTACTGCGCTGCAATCTGATCCGCGCTTATACCGGCTTTGATATTCGCGCCGCTGGTTTTTCGGGGATGGCATCCGGTAAGCCATGCAGACGCCGAGCGGGCATGATCGCCACCGCCATCGCCGAGCGCGGAAGCATTGTGCTGGGTGAGTCCGGTCAACACATTCAGCGAGTCGCGGAACGGCTCCAACGGTTCCATTAGGTAAGGCAGGTCGAAATCCTTGCCTGTCGCTTTCGGAGTCCAATCGGGCATGTGCATCCCGTTCGGGACGAAAAGGAACGCCATGCGCACGGGCGCGATGGCGTTCCTCCCACCGCTCTGCGCGAGGGCGGATAGGGGAAGCATCGCGTCGAGTAGTGGCATAGCGAGTGTCGCGCCTGCCCCGCGTAGAAGGAGCCTGCGCGATAGTTTCGGTGTCGTCATTGTCTGTTAGCCTTTCAAAAATCAAGCGGTTTTATTTTCGCTGCGCACCACGACATTATTGATGCCAGTCCGAGGGGGGACGCGGGTTCTGCCCGCCCTCGAAAAAATTTCCTGTACTTTCCGATGGTGCGACCGAAGAAAAACCAAATATATCCGTTACGCCGGACGCGCTGAGCGGAACCCGTAACGACTTATTCCCGCCGCCCTGTAATGTAAGGTGATCCGCCGATACTTCCGTCACGGCGACGGCGACATCTATATTCGCCGCCGGATTCGTTTCGCGTGCGGTGTCGCGTGACGATTTGCGTTGCAAGGAGTCACCCGCACGTACCAGCCGCCATTGCGAAGAAACACCGGGAATGCGTGTTTCCATCAGTGCCAGCTGTAGTGCCGGTTGTTCGTCGCTCGGTTTGAGTGAAACGTATCCCACCATTCGGTGCGATACCCTGCTCTCGGAAAGTGGCACCGGACTGGGCTCAGGAACGGCGGACGAGGAGTAATCCCGCATACGCAACGGTTTGATATCCCGCGGCAAAACGCGATACGAATCCCAGATGGCGGCGACATGGACACCCGGTGCTGGAGAAGCCCCGATGACGCGACCCAGTACTTCCCAGAACGGCTTCGGGCTTCCCACACACGAGTAGTTCACGACGCCCGTTACCGCCGGATCGGTCGAACAACTAAACCGTGCGGAAGCGAGTAATAGTTGCAACGCGGAACCGACCGGAGCGTCTACCAGTGCGATCTCGGCGGTTCCTATCGCAGGTGCGGTAGTGGAAGGGGATGAGACGGGAATCGGCACCACATCCGGCACTTTCCTGCTACCAAAAAGCGATAGTGCATTAAACGCGCCGCTCCCCGCGAGTTTCGTATTGTTCGGGTCGCTATTTTTCGGCAGTCCCGGAAGGACGACGGACGACACCCATGCCGTACCCAGAAGTAAACAGACGAACGATGTCAAGCCGACGCGGCGGTGCCACAATAGTTGAAAATCGGTCCGCCTTCTTCCTGTCATATCTGGTTGCATCATGTGTCTCGCTCCTATCCTCGTTATATTACTCTTTGGTATTTTTCGCGACCTTTTTGGGGAGCGCAATGTCGCTCGCCGCAGTGCGCCGCTTGCGGAATGGCTCACTCAGAACGATCTGCTCCACAACGGCAGAGAAACGGTATCCTTTCCCGGAGATCGCTTCCGCCATCCCACCGACATTACAGCGGTCCGTGCTTTCGATGCCGCGCCCAATTGCATAGGTAAGCAGCTTCTCGGTCATCGCTTTCGCGAACTGTTCTTTCTTGCTCAGCAGGATCGTGCGTAGTTGTTTCGGACCTTCGAACGACTTTCCGTCGGGCAACGTTCCGGTCGCATCAATCGCCGCTTCGCCATCGCTTTTTCGCCATGTACCGATGGCATCGAAATTTTCCAATCCGAACCCAATCGGGTCCATACGGCTATGGCAGGAGGCGCACGCCGGATCAGAACGGTGCTTTTCGAGGCGCTGACGAAGTGTACCCGTCAACGGTTCCTTCCCTTTCGCATCATCCGGCAATTCCCCGACACCGGGGGGAGGCGGGGGTGGGGGCGTGTTCAACAGATTGTCCAGAACCCATTTGCCGCGCTTGACCGGAGAGGTGCGCGTCGGGTTCGAAGTCAACGTCAACACGCTCGCCTGCGTCAGGACACCGCCGCGTCGTCCACCGACCAGTTTCACGCGGACAAACTTTTCGCCGGTTACATCGGTGTTGCCATAGTGCTTGGCAAGGCGACCGTTCAGGTATGTCCAGTCGGAGTCCAGGAACTCCAGAACGCTACGGTCTTCGCGCACGATGGTATCGAAATAGCGTCGGGTTTCCTCGCGCATCGCGGTACGGAGCGGTTCGTCCCACTGCGGGAACTGCGTCGGGTCCGGCGTGACGCGCTCCAGTTTGCGGATTTGCAACCACTGCCCCGCGAAGTTATCGGTCAGCGCGACCGATTTCGGGTCTTTCAGCATCCGTTTCGCTTGTGAGACCAGAACTTCCGGTTTATGCAGTTCACCGGCGGCGGCGAGTTTCAAAAGCGTATCATCCGGCATCGAGGACCACAAAAAATATGAGAGCCGCGACGCGAGTTCGTAGTCGTCCAATTCGCGTGTTTTGCCGGTTTCCCGCTCGGCGCGGTACAGGAAGTTCGACGAAGCCAGCGTCCCCTGCACCCCGAGTTGTATCCCGCGTTCAAAGCTCTCGCCGTTTTTCCGGGCGATACCATACAGCATAATCAGTTTTGCCACTTCGGCATCGGTCGGTGGGCGACGATAAGCGCGTTGCGCGAAAGCCTTCAAGATTTTGCGGGCGCGCGCCGTGTCGTCCGCCACGCCGACGCCCGGCGCGAACAGCCGGGACTGCGCGGGAGAGGCAGCGGCGAGTTTCGCCAGAGTCTCCGGCGCGATATTGAGCGGACCAACGACCTCGATACTCTGAATCACCAGATTCCGGTCGCCGTTGAGTTTGGGATCGGGGTCTTTCTCGCGGTAATAATCGTTGGTGAAGGCGGCAGCGATGGCATGCTCCCCGCCCTGCACGAACGTTTCTACCTCCACTGTTTTCGCTTGCCGGGGGCGTGTCGGCTCGATAGCAAACTTTTGAATATCTTTCCCGCCGACTTTGATCATCACTTCCGCCGCCT
>JACMIS010000073.1 GCA_014381035.1 Armatimonadota bacterium | reverse complement strand
TCCCCGCACCCGCGCCGCAGTTCTTCTTCCGATTCTTCGGCGAAGGAACAGGGCGAATAAGTTGTTACTATGAGGGAAGCCGCGGATCAGGAAGCGACCTGCGGACGGGAAATCAGCGATCATGACCCAGGGTTGTCGCGTAGCAACCGCCTGACGCAGTCCGGTTTCAAAAAGATTGCCAACCGATTCGGGAAAAACATCCCAGACGACCTGTCCGGCTAATTGGGCGATCCCGGAGGGCGCGAGGTCGCTCTCGCGGTCATTTATGTAGATAAGACGGAACGCATGGTCTGTCACTGCCACTACTTCTTCGCAATGGTCCAGCAGTAGCCACGGCTCAGGGCAAGCCGCACCATTTCGCACAAGATCAAATCCCATTTTATTTGTAGCGACCGATCAATTCCCGCAAACATTTTTGGACAGAATAATAAAGTTCGTCGCATACGTCAAGCGTTCCCACGGGACACGCATTCTTGCGGAAAAATTATACCGGATCGGGAAGGAGCGCGAACGAACGCATCATCTGCAACAACCAGCCACCATAAGCATCCCAGAACAGTTTCAACGCCAGCGATAAGCCGATAAAAACCACAATGCGACGGACATTTTTTTGTCCCAGGCGTCGGGCGATCCCCGCACCGGCATAGCCACCGATAAGAGAGGCGATCGCCATCAATCCGGCGGTCCGCCAGTTTACCAGTCCCCCCAGAGAAAACAGGATCACCGTCACGCCGTTGACCGCGAGCGTGAAGACGGCTTTCACCCCGTTCATGCGGTGAATATCGCGCATGCCGAGCATCCCCAGTGCGGCGAGCGTCAGGATGCCGATGCCCGCCCCGAAATAGCCACCGTAGACCGCGATGCCAAACAGAAAAAGCGCGACCGGTAGTGAAAGGTGCAACGTATCACCGGTGTCGCCCGTTTCTTCGCGCGCTTTCAAACGCCGCGAAAGTGGCTCCTGTATCAGAAACAGGATTACCGAGAGCAGGATGAGATACGGAACGATGAGGCGGAACGCCGTCTCGTTGGTCCGTGTAAAAAGGATCGCCCCGACGACGCCGCCCGCGCCGCCGATAGCGAGCAGTTGCCAGACGGAAGCCATGCGCCCCTGCAAACTTTCCTTTACCTCACGGCGCAGACCCCACAAACTGCTTGCCTGACCGGGCCAGAGCGCGACCGTCGAGGTGGCGTTCGCCGCCTTATGCAGGTGTCCCGCCGCGAGCAGGGCGGGGAATGTCAGCAGGGTTCCCCCGCCAGCCACCGAGTTCACCGCTCCTGCGGCGGCAGACGCGACAAAAAGAAGGGTGGATTCCCAGAGAGATATGGTCGGCACGAGGTTATTGTACCGTGCCGTGTGTGGAATCGGTTTCGCCCGCGAAATAGTTTCGCTCCCAGGACTTCACCCGGAAAAAGAGATAGGTCAAACCCGTGGACAACGCGACGTTGGCGAGGGAGAGAATGACATCATCCCATCCCCCATGCCGCCCCGGGGTGAAGATACGGACCCCGTTCTCCGCGACTGCAAAGAATAAGCCAAACCCGGCGACGATCAGCAAACTGTGCCGCTTGAGTTTCTTTTCGCCGCATTGCACCGCACGCACGAGAAGAAGCGCGAAAACCGTGTACTCTAGCACATACGCCCCGCGCCGCACGACATGGGTCAACCCGTACATATGATTCACATCCGGCGGCACTGTTTCCGGGGAAAGGAGGGTCAGCATCATGTAGATGCCCGATACGGTATGGTTGTAGCTGCCGAGCGTGGTCGCCAGCAAAAGGGAGAGTGCGAGCCACGCAACGAGCGGACCGTAATAAAAAAGCCCGTAGGCTGCCCGGGTAGACTTGCGGCTCGACACGGTAGTTTTATTGCGGCGCGACCGGCACCGATTCCTGTTTTCGTTGTTTTCAAAACGGGTACGTAAGGGAGTGATCTACGATAGCCTGCCTTTCGTCGCCCTGGAACGTTCCTTCTATGAAGAGCCGACGCTTCTTGCTGCTCGAAGACTGCTCGGGGGACTTGTCGTGCGCCGCTTCGCGGATGGCGAAATCGCGGTCGGGCGCGTCGTGGAAACCGAGGCATATACGGTAGGTGATCCCGCGTGCCATGCGTTCCGCGGGAAGTCCCGCGCCAACGCCGCGATGTGGGGACCGCCCGGCAGGGCGTATGTGCACATCAATTACGGATTACACTACTGTCTGAATGCCGTGACCGCGCCCGAAGGCGTCCCGGAAGCGGTGTTGATCCGTGCCATCGAACCGGTCCAGGGTGCCGTTCGATTATTCCGGAACTATACCGGGCAAGTAGATGTTACGGGATCAGAAGCATCCTCCGACAAACGTATAGGTGCCGGACCCGGACGGTTGACGCGAGCGATGGCAATAACCAAGCCCGATTTTGATGGTCACGATCTGACCGATGGCGACAGTTGCTTGTTTCTCGCGCAGGGTAAATCAGTCAACGATGACGAGGTGACGACTACGACGCGCATCGGAATCACCAAAGGAGCAGATTATCCATGGCGTTTCTATGTCACGGCGTCGCGCTGGGTGTCCCGCCGATAAAAATATCAAAAAAATTAGTGCGCAACCGACCAACTTTCGGGCTATACTAAAACGACAGAAACCTGTTAAAAAGTATAGGTCTGTTCGCGCCTTTTTTCTGCCAGTTCTTATAGAGGCTTTTTCATGTTTTCGCTCAATGTCCCGGATACTACCCATCTTATTATCGCCGCCATTGCCTCGTGTGCTATCGCGGGGATAGCGAGTGCTGTCAGAGCACTTTCGCTGTCCGGTGCTATCGCCGCGATCTGTGTCGGGTTCGTTATATTCGGTTGGGGCGGGTACCCCGGCGCGACGGCGTTACTACTTTTCTTTTTAACCTCTTCCGCCCTTTCGCGCTGGGGCAAACGCCAAAAAGCCGCCCTGACCGCCTACGAAAAGGGTGACCAACGTGACGCCGGACAGGTGATCGCCAATGGCGGCGTGGCAGTGATCTGTATGGCTTGGATCGCCATCGAGCCGATGAGTGTCACGCCGGTCGCGGCACTGCTGGGCGCGATTGCCACCGCGAACGCTGATACCTGGGCGACTGAGATCGGTACCGTACTCGGCCCGAAAGGGAAGAAGAAGCCGATTGTTCTGGCAACGCTTTATGACGGCGAACCGGGACAGTCGGGCGCAGTATCGTGGCAAGGAACAGCGGCGGCACTCGCAGGGGCGGCTTTGATCGCCCTGACCGCGCCGCTATGGACGGTCGCGACCCTCCCGGGTACCCTGATCGGGGTGACTATCGGCGGGCTTGCCGGGTCGCTTTTCGATTCGTTCCTCGGCGGCGCGGTACAGGTGCAGTATCGTGATGGGGTAACCGGGGAACTTACCGAGCGCGAAACCGACGCGAACGGACGCGAGAACCCGATTGAACGTGGACAAACCTGGATCAACAACGACGCAGTAAACTTCTTCGCGACCGCCGTCCGCGAAGGACAAAGAAGAAAATAGGCAGGAAAGCCCTTATTAGACGGAGAACCCTGTATGCAATTATGTTCAAACCTGGCATATTTGCTGTTGTGGTACTTATTTCGTCGCCGACTGTTGCTCTGGCGCAAGCTCCGGCAAACAACGATGGATTACGACCTGTTCTTGCCTCCGATGCCAGACTCGAGAAAGTCGCGTCCGGTTTTCGCTTCACGGAGGGACCGGTTTACGAGCGAAAAACAAACAGCGTTCTGTTCTCCGACCAGCCTACTTCGACCATCAACCGCTACGACTGCGCGACGGGAAAAGTATCTCTGTATCGTGGTGCGGATGTCGTGCCCAACGGCAATATATTCGACAGCATGAACCGATTTATCGGTTGCGAGCACAAGACCCGGCGTATTTCCCGCACCGATGCCGACGGACGAATCGTAACGCTCGCCTATCTGTATCAGGGCAAGCGGTTGAATTCTCCGAACGATGTCGTGATCAAATCGGACGGCACGATGTACTTCACCGACCCGCCGTATGGCTTGCCGAGACTGACCGAGGGCAAGGAGCAACCGGCGAACGGCGTGTACCGCATCGAAAAGAACGGCGACGTGACCCTGCTGACCACCGACCACGCGATGCCGAATGGCTTAGCCTTTTCGCCGGACGAGAAAACGCTGTATGTCGCC
>JACMIS010000533.1 GCA_014381035.1 Armatimonadota bacterium | reverse complement strand
GCCGTCCTCCTTGCGATAGTTCCACGACGGACGCTGTACGGGGATCTGGTCATGCCCGGTAAACACCCAGTAACCGAACTCGCCGCGCACCGACAGGATCTCGCCGAAAAACCCGGACTCGATCAGCCAGTTCAGTTTGACCAGACCGGGCAGGAACAGTTTGTCCTGCACCACGCCCTGTTTGACGCCCGCCGTTTTCGCCAGAGTGTACAGCTCGTAAGCTTCGGCGGTCGTCGTTCCGCTCGGCTTCTCGCAGTAGATATGTTTTCCCGCCTGAATCGCTTTTTTGACCGCCGGGGCACGCAGTTGCGTCAGTTGCGCGTCGAAGTAGATTTCGTTGTAGGGATCGTCTAAAACGGCATCCAGATCGGTGGAAAACCGGGCGTTGATGCCTGACCGATTCGCCAGTGCTTCCAATTTCGCGGCGTTACGCCCGACGAGAACCGGATCGGGGATCAGCGTTTCGCCGTCAGACAGCGGCATACCTCCTGCCTGGACAATCGCCGCAACGGAGCGTAGAAGGTGCTGGTTGGTCCCCATGCGCCCGGTGACGCCGTTCATGATGATGCCGATTTTTCGTGTTTTCATAGGGTTTCCTCGGTGAAAGGTCGGGATGGTGTGGTTTCGGTGTGTTGCGGTCGTGCTCCAATGGGCAGGGGCGGGGCGTCCTCCCCCGCCTTCGGGAGCGTCCCGGACAATTCCTGCCGCCAGTGCGCGACATCCCCCGCCGGACCGTAGGCGTAAAGCATGCGGAGCGGGGTATCGCCGATGTTGGTGAGTTGGTGGAAGACGCCGGGCGGGATGAAGACCGTTTGCCCGGTGGTCAGTGTCTGCCGCTCCTCGCCCAGGCACATTTCCGCCGTGCCGTCGAGAATGACGTATACCTCTTCCTGCTCCTGGTTATGCCACGGCACCTGCCCGCCGCGCGGCTCCAGCGTCACATGTCCGAGCGCGAACGCGGTCGCCTGTATGGGAGCCACGCCCCCGACGATGTTCTGGGTACGTCGCCGCGCCGGGTAAACACGCCCTTCGATCTGCTGCAAATCCGTGATAATCATGGATGGTTTCCTCCCGATGGCGGAACAGCGGGCGCGCCGAGTTCCGCCGATAGTTCCCGCGCCGCTTCGAGAAGCGCGGGGACGATGCGGGCGACGGTTTTGTCGCCTGCCAGTTTGGATTGCCGGAGCAGGGTGACGCCGACGGCGGCGACCACGCCGCCGTCCGCGCCCGATACCGGCGCGGCGACGGCGGAAAGCCCGACGCGAAACTCCTCGTCGTCGCGGGCGTATCCCCGTTCGCGGACCTCGCGTAATATCGGCTCGAAGGCGTCCGGGTCAGTGACGGTGTGCGGGGTGCTGGCGGCGAGCGGTGCCGCGAGATACGCCCGGCGATCCGCGTCCGGGGTGTGCGCGAGTAAAATCTTGCCGACCGCCGTGGCATGGAGCGGGAAGATCGTGCCGACGTCGCCGGTCAGCGACCACTGTTTCTGGTCCGGCGCGGCTTCGCGGGCGACACACAGTGCGTACCCACCCTCGCGCACCGAAGCCTGGCACGACTCGCCGGTTTCCTGCGCGAGTCGCCGCAAAATCGGCGGTGCCACCCGCGCGACGCCGATCTGCCGCCGCGCCCCGACCGCAAGCCGTAGCAGTCGTGCCCCCAACCGGTACCCCCCGCGCGGGCGATCCTGCGCCAGATAGCCGCGCTCCCGAAGCGCGGTGACCAACCGGAACGCGGTCGCTTTCGGCAGACTGAGTTGTTCGGCGATCTGTGTCACCGTCTGGGGCGCGTCGAACCGCTCTAAATATTCGAAGATGTCGAGGACCCGGTCCGCCGTACGACTTGTATCATATATGGAACTATTATTCCTATCCTGCGACATTGTACAAATTGTAACATTGATTGGATGGTGGCGCAAGACGCTCACGCGTCTAACAGCGCGGGTTATTACTGCGGGGTAGGCAATGCTTCGAGTGAGGCGAGACGGGCGCGGAGTTCGTTCATTTCGTCGTCGCCTAATTTCTCCGCGCACCCGGCGACGATCCGCCTGCCCCGGTCAAGTAGGGTCTGGCGAAACTCCGGGACGGTGGTGGTCCCGGTAATATCGCTGAGGGCACGCAACATCCGCAGGCTCACCGCCACATCCGTTTTCGCGTACAAACGGATCTGTTCGAAGGCGGATTCGACCAGACGGTCGAAGTCGGGCCAGGGGATGTACACCCGCAGAACACCGGGCGGGTCATAGAACCGCGCCGCGACCGGCTCGCGCGATGCAAAGCGGATCAGTATCCGGCTGAGTTGATCCACGCAACTGATCGCCGTGGAGGGGTCGTTGATCGCGGGCGAGATCGCTTTCAGCGCGATGTCCACGATCTGCAAAATCCCGAACTCCACGTCCTGCTCCAGCGTCCGGGTGGGGCCGAGATCGAACGTTTGTAAAAGGTCCGCGTTCATCTCGGGCGACACCCGCTCCCCTTTGGAAACGAACAGAAGCGGGACCCCAGCGGGCACGAAATGCCCCACCCGGCGCACGACCCGGACCGCGATGCCGTAATGCTTCGCCAGCGCGATCAGCCGTGCGCCGTCGATGAACCGGACGTACCCGGAAATCTCGTTCAGAATTGCCGCTTCACGCGCCGTTGGGTCCGGCAACGGTATCGCTGGCATGCGGTTACGTCGGAGCGGGGCGGGCATGATCTCGTCGATCACCCCCTCCGTATCTCGCGCGATGTTGTCCACGATATAGTTGACGCTGATCGCCTGGGAAATGTGGTGGATGAAGAACAGCAACCACGCGATACAGGCGAGTGCGAGCAGCATCGCCCCGAGAACCGTGGCGACCGGCGAGAAGGGCGTCGGCACGGAGCGGGCGGCGGGGAGTGCCCCGAGGCAGTACGCGAATGTGCCGAGGAAGATGCCGAGCGTCTGCTGGGTCACCCGGTCCCGCGCGAAGTTCACGATGATGCGCGGCGAGAACTGGTTGGATGCCAGGGTCAGCGTCATCAGAAGGATCGCGAACACAATAGACACGACCGTCATCATCGAACCCGCGATACATCCCAGAATGACCTGCGCCACCTGCGGATCGGAATGGGACGGAAACAGAAAGTCGGGCACCCAGGACCCGAGCATCGGGAACGACTCCTCCAGTGCCGAGAAAACCGCGCCGAGCAGTCCGAGCGTGAGGGCGATCACCAGCGGGCGAATCAGAAAGCCGCCCCGCAGATTATAGGTGACATGGCGCAAATACACGCGGAGGCGGTTGTTCACAGTGGTAAATCCTCAAGCGAAATACGTTATATCACGGCGTCCGCAGGGGCGTCGGCGGCAGGAGCGGTGTATTTCCGCGCTTAAGAAAGACGACCGCGAGAACAAATTATGGTATGATAAGAGCACCGGTAGTGGGAGAGAACGACGCTTCTCACGCCGTACATTTTTGTTCGATTGTCTTGGCGGACGGGAAACGCGGCAGCAAGGGCTGCCCGGTAGCCCGGTCGCGGGGAAGGTCGGAGAGGGATGGGTTTGGTGACGGATTTTCCGTCCCGCCCTTCCTCTCCGACCTTTTCTTTTTGCGGGTTTTAGAGAAGTTATCATCAGTGACACAGGAACAGATCGACAACCTTATCGCGGACTGGCGGCGCAAAATAGCGGTCGCCACGGAAAATCTGCTCGCCCTAGACGACACGCTGGCGATGAAGCGGATCGATGGGCGGGACGGCTTTTCCGTGCAACCGCTCGCGGGCGTCACTGCGGCGCGTGTCCTCCCCGCCTTGGTCGCGATGCGGGACCTGTTCGGTCAGATCGGGACGATCAGCGAGGTGGTCGAGCGGGCGAGTCGCACACGCCGGACGATAAATCGTCTCTGGCGGTACAGCGAAACGCTGGCGGAGATAGAACACCTGCTCACCGGGGCGTCTATTCCGCTCCCCGAATTGAAAACCCCGCTCGCCGAGCGCAACCTGCTTTCGTCCGCCGCGAACACGCGGGCGATCACGCCGGAGCGGCTACTGATGGCGATGACGGACGCGTTCGCCACCGCCCGCGACGCCGTGTTGTCGGTCGAGGCGGCGTGGGAGCGGTGGGAGCCGATCCAGGACGCGCTGCATAGCAAGGAAGCCACACTCAGTCAGCAATGTGTCACACTCGGTCTGTCCCCCCCGCCGCAACTCATCGAAGCGCGTCGGAAAATCGAGGAACTGGGGCGGCGCGTCGCGAGCGACCCACTCGGGATCACCGGAACCGCGGACCGAGACATGTCCGCGCTACTATCCGCCGCCCGAACCGCTGTGGAGACAGACCGGCGCGAACGGGAGGCCGTCGGCGGCGATCTGCTCGCGGCGCGGCGGTTCCTGACAGAAATAGCGGAGCAGGAAGCGGCGGTGATCTGCTCTCATGCCGCGTGTCAGGAGGTGTTGGATTCGTCGGCGTTGCCGCAACCCGGCGTGGGCACCGCGCGTTTGCGGCAGTTGGAGGAATGGCTGGTCTCTCTGGAAGGATCGGCGCACGAGAAGCGATGGCAAGCCGTTTCGGTCGGTCTGCACCGCTGGTTGGAAACGGCGAAAACAACGCAAGCCGCGCTTGCAGACGCCCAGAAAGCAAACCAATCCCTGCTCGATCTGCCGTCGGAGTTGCAAGGACGACACGCCGTTCTGCTCGCCCGGATGCGGATGACGGGTAGCACGGATGTTACGTTAGAACGGCTGTTGCTTCAAGCCCGCACCTTGCTTGACGAACCGCGCCTACCGGCGGAGCGGACGACGAAACTGATCGAGGCGTGCGAGGAGCGGTTGCGCCGCGAAACTACGGGGAGAATTCAAAAGAAATGAACTGTCAGCGATCTGGTTGCGGCGGAACGATCCAGGACGGCTATTGCGATACCTGCGGGCGTGCCCCGGTCGGTGCGGCACCCGCGGCTGGCATTACCACGTCGGCGAAGGTCGGCGGTGCCGTGTCTGCCCGCGCCAGCGCGTCCCTTTCCGGGCGCGGCAGTTTCGGTACGGCGGGTTCCGGGCGCACCGGTTCCTCCGGCTCCCGGCGCGGTTCGCGCGGCACGACGCGCCGCTCGCTCGGCGCGGGTTTGATCAACCTCGAACCGCTCCCGACCATCGACCCGCTCCAATCCCTGCTCGCCGACCCG
>JACMIS010000532.1 GCA_014381035.1 Armatimonadota bacterium | reverse complement strand
CGACGGAAACGCCCCCGCGAAATAGGTTTTCTCGCCCTCGGGGTCGGTCAACTCTAACAGGAGCATGTGTTCGGCGAGCCAGCCCTCATCCCTTGCCAGCGCGGACGCGATCCGAAGCGCGAAGCATTTCTTGCCCAGAAGCGCGTTCCCGCCGTAATTGGAGCCGACCGACCAGATAAGTCGTTCCGCCGGGAAATGGCAGATATAACGGTTCGCCGGGTCCAGATCGCCCGTCGCGTGCAATCCGGGAACAAACCTGCCCTTCGTGCCGAGCGCATCCAGTGCGGGCTTGCCCATTCGCGTCATCACGCCCATCGAAACGACGACATAGGGCGAATCGGTGATCTCGACGCCGACGCGGGCGGACGGCGAACCGACCGGTCCCATCAAATACGGCACTACGTACAGTGTTTTGCCGCGCATCGCCCCCGCGAATAACGGACGCAGGAGGGCTTTCGCGTCGTCGGGAGCCATCCAGTTATTGGTCGGGCCGGCGTCCTCTTTTCGCGGAGAACAGATAAAGGTGCGATCCTCGACGCGGGCGACATCGCGCGAGTCGCTCCGATGCAGATAACAGCCGGGATGCGTCGTCTGATTCAGCGTCTGCAGCGTCCCGTCACTCGTCATTTGTGCGAGGAAGCGTGCTTTCTCCGCCGCCGAGCCGTCGCAAAGATAAACTTGCTCCGCCTCGGTAAGCATGGCACACTCCGCGATCCATTGGTTCAGTTCGGGATGGGCAGTAAGCGAGGCAGCGGATACAGACAACAATAGAGAAAACCTTTCGAGACTATAGAAACATTGTAAGGGTGCGCTGGGCGCGTGTCAAATCGTCTGCGAGTGACTTTCTGCTTTTTTCGAAGTGGCGTGACGCGCGGAGTATTTTGGCGGCTACGATTCACAACTCCGGAAAAAATATGTGATCCGTGAAGGTAGTCAAACGTGCAACGGGGTGAAAAGCACGGTAACATACCCCTGCACAAAACGTCCGACGCTCTTTTCAGGCGTTTGGCGAAACATCGGGGCGTGGCTCAGCTTGGTAGAGCGCTGCGTTCGGGTCGCAGAGGTCGTGGGTTCGAATCCCGCCGCCCCGATTAAAATATGTTGTCGACGGTAGAACACCGGTTTTGACCCTCCGACCTCATCTTACGGCGAATTCGCCCCCTCTGGAGACGGTTATTTCAATAACGTTTCCAGGGGGGACTTTGAATTTTATAGAGTCGCCGGGAAATAATCGCTCAAGATGCAGACGATATCCTTGTTGCCGTATTTCTTCGCCGTCTCCCACGCGCCTTTGCCCACCTCGGCGTCGTCGCGCCCCAGCGGGTTCCGCCCGATTTGTGGGTCCGCTCCGTTGTCCAGTAGGAAGCGTACGTACTTCGCCGATGGGAGGCGGATCGCATGGATGATCGGCGTGGAGACGTAAGGGTCAACCACGTTCACGTCCGCTCCGAACTGTTGCACCAACAGAGGTAGCAGGGCGGACACCCGCAGGTTGATTGACAGGATCAGGGGCATCTCGTCGAAGAACTCGCTCCCTGCGCAGTTGGGGTCGGCCCCGTTTTCCAATAAGTACCGCGCCAGATCCGCCTTTTTGCGCATGATCGCGGCGTGAAGGCAGGTAATCCCGTCCTTGCCCGGCGTGTTGATCCCGCCCCGCGTTTCGAGCAGGCTCTTCGCCAGTTCGTATTTCTTCTTAAGGATCAGTTCGGGGATGACGCTGCGCCCCCAACGGTCAATGAGGGGCATATCGGGCGACCGCAGCCGCTCCAGCAGCACCGGGTAGTCGTGCTCCGACAGGTAGACCAGGCTCGGCTCCATGCCGATCTCCCGGAACGCTGCGATGACCTGATGTTTCCTCTCGCCCTCCGCCCGGTCGAGCGCGGTCTCGCCGTTCGCGTTCGTGAGGTGCGGGTTTGCGCCGTGCTCCAGCAGAAAGCGCACTGCATCCCGCGACCCGTGCACCGCCGCGTGCATCAGCGGCGTGTTCTTCTTCCTTTCCTCGGGCTGGTTGTCGATGTCCTCCCCCTTGCTCAGGAAATACTCGATCACTTCCGGCGCGTCGAGGATAGCGGCTTGAACCAGCCCCATTTCGACGTGGAGGGGGGTGTCCGCGTGCGCCTCCAGGTACGCGAAGTCTCGGTTCTTGATCGCGTTCCGCAGGCCCCCGAAATCAGCCATGAACGTGTTGCGGGTGTCTTTATCAGCTTCCATCCACCGTGCCTCCGAGGCTCACATACGCAACGTGCTGTCCCGGTTCCTGCGATGTTTTCACCATGCCCTACAGTTTACTATGACGGATGTGGCAGGGCAATCCTGTAAGTGCACCTGACAAATGCACTGAAGACGCAGGTGTGTTTAGAACCCGGCGGGAGCCGCCTCGCATCGGGGAACCTCTTGCCACACCGATACGGTAAATAGTATCAGGAGAATCTCCGCCAACTATGTCGTACCCGAAGCCATCTACTTTTGACAAGCCGGACAACCTGCCCGGTTTGCGCTCGTTGCAACACCTGATCATCGCCGCGCTCATCACCGCGGGACTTTATTTCGTGCCCTATCTCGGTTGGGTGACCTACCCGATCCGCCTGTTCGTAACATTCATCCACGAAGGTGCCCACGCGCTTGCGGCTCTGATCACGGGCGGTCATGTCGACAGTCTCGTCATCCGACCGGACGGTTCCGGCGTGACCTGGTCGGCGGGTGGCTTCGGTCTGCTGATCTCGTCGGCGGGGTATTTGGGCGCGACCTTGTTCGGTGCCCTGCTCGTCGCCGCACTCCGACGCGGGATTCCCGCGAAGTCATTACTCTTAGCGACCGGTGTTCTGATAGGGTTGATTACTATTGGCTGGGTGCGCCCGCCTAACGCGCTGGAGGTGGGCAACTTCGGGTTGTCGGTCGTCGCCGGGATCGCGCTGAGTGCCGCACTCGTCATTGGCGGCTTACGGCTTCCCGAACGGCCGGCGACGTTCGCGGTGTCGTTCCTCGGCGTGCAGTGTATCCTGAACGCCCTGTTCGACCTCAACACATTGCTCACCATATCGGTCGCTGGTGTCACGCAGTCCGACGCCGGGAACATGGCGCGGATGACGCTGATCCCCGCGCCGGTCTGGGCGATCCTGTGGATCGGCGTCGCGGCATTCATGCTCTGGCGCGTGGTGCTGGTCCCGGCGTTCCGCGATGCTCGACAAGCGGCTACCGTTTAGCGGCTATCACGGACGGCTTCGCGGTGTCCGCATACGGCGCACACAGCGGGTCGCCCAGTACCACGTCTTTCCAGTGCAGGTACGGCGACCCCATGTAGAACGATTCGGCTAAGTTGTAACCGTGCGTGTACCGGTCAAGGACGATCTCCGAGTGCGATATGGCATCACAGTACGGTTCCGACACGAAACCGTGCGCTCCCGCCGCGCCCGCATATGCGGTGAGCAGATTGATCCCCGCTTTCGCGGTCGGCTTCCGTAAGCCCTGCGCACTCAGTGACCAGGTCAGATCGCAGATCCCCCCCGGCAGAAAGCGCAGCTTGGCGAATTTGGCGTCGGAGTATTGCGTGTCGTGCGGTCCCGCGCCCCAGTGCGCCATGTACGGACCACCTTCCCCCTGATACAGCGGCGCGAGCGGGTTGTTCGCGGGAGTGACATACTCGGTTTCGAGCGACTTACCCTGCAACATGTCCTTGCCGCCGCACATGCTCATACAGAACGAATCCCGCAGATAGAACGGTCCGCGTACCGGCTTGGCGTTCAGCCCCGACTCCACCGGGCGGAACGCGTCGGGGTTCGTTGGTCCGTCGAGCCGACAGACGAGAAGCATTCCGCCCCATCGCTCCCGGTCAAACCGTTCGTTCGAGCCGAAGTAAGGATTCCGCAGTCGCCGCATCGGTTGCGGTGCCGTCATTCCGGACAGCGGGGCGTTCGGCGCGGCGGGCGGCGGGAGTGTCATCAGGCAGGTCGTCAGCACCGAATCCACCGAAAAGCCGCCGAAGTTCCCCCAATCGGAGAAGCGAAACGGCACGCCGCGCATCAGCACGATATACGCGATCTCCGGATCGTTGCTGACGCGCTCCCGAATATAGGGAAGAATCGCGCTTTCGTACTCGGCACGAAGGCATTCCTCGGTCATCGGACACGCGAGCGGGAGAAGGTTGGTTCGCGGGATATTCCGGGCGTCGGCGTAGTTCTCGGCGAGGGTGCGCGATTCCGGCGACTGGGCGTTAAAGACAACGAGAACGCGGCGCGGCTGTTCGGGAGCGATGTTGCCGCGTGTCGGGATCGTTTCCACTCTGGCGGACGTTTGCAGCGCACGGCGCGCATCTATCGCGGTCCATGCGGCACCCACCAGCACGATCGAGAGAATAAGGAGCGACGGCGCGAAGTCGCGTTTACGCCACGGCATAAGGAGTCACCGTCTTGCTTACGCCGTGCTTCGCGCCAAAGGTTCCGCGCACCCGCTTCTTTACCGCAGATTCGTCGCGTCGGTCACGTAAGCCGTGGAGATCGCTCCCGGTGTTTGCGAGGGGATGACTTCGACATACCGGACATGGCTGGTGTTGACGACGACGATGCCGCTCGTCGCCGGTCCGAAAGACGGCGTTATCGTGAACGAATCCCCCTTTAAAAAATCCTGCACGCGCTTCGCAACCGCATGCGGCGAGTCGGACTCGATGATTTCCGTGATCTGCTCGCCGGATTTGTCGCGTGAGCTGGTTTCAAACCAATACCGAACCTGATACGTTGCCATTAGGAGCATCCTTTGTTTATGGAGAGTAGAACCAAGGATACCCGATTCCCCGCCTAATCCGTTACTGCGTCGGTTTCATCCCGATAACCGAGCAAACATGAATACACGAATGTTCTGGGAAGATTGTTGTGCGATGTCGCTGTTTCAAAACCACGCCACCTATTTATCCGGGTACGGGGCGAGGAACGGACCGAGCAGTTCGTTCACAGCATTCCCGACGGAGTGGACCTGCCGGTTGCTACCTTGGTGGATGCCGGGACATACTTTTCCATTTCGGTCGCCGCCGTTAGCCCGGTGTTCGGGTAGATGATCACGTTCGTGGCTTGCGGCTTGTCATCCCCAGCAACGACAGGAGCGACGGACGCCCCAACAACAAACAACGCGGCGACTGCGGCGGTAAAACGCATGACTGATTCTCCTTGCAACATTTCGAGCATTGTAAGAAGTCACTACCGGTTCCGTCAAGAATGCGATGGATTTTCCGAAAGATACTTCCGCGCCTCGGCGAGATACCATGCCTCGAATTGCGAGGGACCGCTGTCCACCGCCGCATACGGGAACGGTTGGTAGAAGCGCGATTTCACACCCGCCTGGGTATCCTCGCACAGTTTCCAGTCCTGTTCACCGGTGGTTTTCCAGAACGCCATCAGTCGCGCCACATCGAAATCGCGTTCTGCTTCCTGCCCGGCACGCACCAGCCAGTGGAGCGACACGTCGCACGTGTCTGCGGCGAGCGGCGTGATCCGCATCGTCCACGCGTAATCCGGGTTGATGTCGAGCCAGAAGTTCGGATACTGCACAATTGAAAACGCCCCGATGTCGCCTACCGCCCGGTCTTTCGCGGATAAAATCGGTGCCGCGACCGGTTTGCCGTCCAGACTCATGGTCACGCAGTTTTCGCCGTAAGGGTATCGCTCACAATAGCGGTACACGCCGGGATCGAAGTTGATCGACTGCGTCGGCACGCCCTTCGCCGCCCATTCGCGCAGTTTCGCCTGCTTGTATTCCGAGGCACGTTTCGTATCCCCCGTCATGTTCGAACCGGGGATGATCTGGCAGTATTCGGGGTGCCCGACGCCGCAGTGGTAACACTCACGGAAGTTTTCCGCCATCAGTTTCCAGTTGGCGCGAACCGTGTACCGCGCCGTCGCGCCGACCATCAGATTTCCCAAATCATAGCACGCGAGATGCGGCGCGACCTTTTCGGCGAAATCGTCGAACGGGGGCGGTTCCCCCGCAAAACAGACGAACAGAAACCCACCCGGTAACGCCCGCAGATGCACCGGACGCAAGCCGTAGCCTTTGGTCTCGAACCCCTGGTCCATCAGTTTCGCCGAAAGCAGTGTGCCGTCTCTGTCATACACCCACTGGTGATACGGGCAGACGATCCGCTTCACGCACCCGGCTTCTTCCGTGCAGAGCCGCGATCCCCGGTGTCGGCAAACGTTGGCAAAGGCGCGGACCTGGTTGTCGTCGCCCCGTACAATAATCACCGATTCATTGCCGATCTCGTACAGAAAGTAGTCGCCCGGCTTTGGGATCTGCACGGCGTGACCGGCGTACAACCAGTGCTTAAACCAGACCGCTTCCAGGTCGAGTTGATGGGCGCGGGGATCGCAGTACAGTTCGCTTTCCAGCGAGAATCCGGTGCGTTGCCGGGTGACGATCTCCTCGATGGTCGGTGTCAGACGTGTCATGGGACCGGTCCTTTCTTCAGTGTCCGATTTTCGCCAGTTGCGACGGGGATAAACGGGGTGCGACCGGTTGCAGGATCTTGCGCCGCTCCGGCGTCAGGCGTTCCAGCAACTCGTCAGAGTACCGGAAGCCGCGGTACGAACTCCCCCACGACGGACCATAGCGGTAGATCACGACGCGCCGTTCGCCGGGATTGGTGCGCGAACTGCTACCGTGCGCGATGGCGTCCACGAAAAGCAGTGCGTCCCCCTTGTTTAAATGTACTTCCATCGCGCCGGGGATTCCGTCGATGCGCCCGATATCGCCGCCCTCCGCACCGACCGCCGTCGGGTGCGGCAGGTTTGCCTTATGCGAGCCCGGAATCACAATCGTTCCGCCGTCACCCGGACCGATGTCGGTCAAAGCAAGGAGAATATTCACCTGCCCGCACCGAAATTTGCCACCGACAAACCGGTACTGGTTGCGCACGATGCCCGCGAATCCCCCGGAATGGAGCGGGAAATAACCGCCGGATTTACGAAGCGAGGCGAAAGTCTCGTCAATGAACAGCCCTTCGACATAGGTGTTTTCCTCGCCGCAATAATGGCGCATGTGCCCGATCCACGCTGGATGGTCAATCAGCCGCTCGAACGGTTCGCCGCCTTCCACGATGTTTTGCAGTTCGCATCCCGCGGGACCGTGCTCGTCGAGTCGTACGACATTGCCGTACCAGTCGCCGTATTCAAGCGCGGGAAATGCAGTCAGCACGTCGTTGAGTTCGGCGACGTGCGCCGGGTCCACCGCGTTACGCAGGATCAGATAGCCATTCAGGTCAAACAGGTAATTATCAAGCGCGGAGGGCATCATGGGAAACTCCTGGGTGATTGGGTAGTTGGGTGAATGGGTTCGGACCGCGAACCCATTCACCCAACTACCCAATCACCAAACCACCCATTCGTCTGATTGCATGAT
>JACMIS010000531.1 GCA_014381035.1 Armatimonadota bacterium | reverse complement strand
CGAAAACAGCAAGGGCTAACCCGAAACGCGCGAAGCCTGACGTGGACCCCGCACCGCAGGTGAAACCGATCCAACGATGGCAGCGGAAACGCGTTTCCGCGAGTTGGCGCCGTCCGCGAAGGACAAACAAAAGAAAAGAAGGGATTTCCAGGGAATGCGGCGAATGTGGCGAGGACAAACATTAAAAAAACGGAGAAAGGGCGAACAGCTCGTGAGCGACATCGTTACCACTGCTACCGGCTTGCAGTATGAAGATTTGGTGGAAGGGACCGGGGAGACACCGCGCAAAGGCGGCACCGTCACCGTCCATTACACAGGAACCTTTCCTGACGGCAACAAATTCGACTCCTCCCGGGACCGCAACGACCCCTTCCAGTTCGTGATCGGCACCGGGAACGTCATCCGTGGGTGGGACGAAGGCGTTGCCACCATGAAAGTCGGTGGACGGCGCAAACTGATCGTCCCGCCCGCGCTCGCCTACGGGGAACGCGGCTTTCCCGGCGCGATTCCGCCGAATGCCGTTTTGCACTTCGACGTAGAACTACTTGGGGTAAACTGATCAGCGTGAAAAAAACTACTTTTCGTTCCATATCATCGGGCGCGTTCGTCGCCCTGCTCGCGCTCGGGTTTGTCGCGAGTGGTTGCAACAACCCGGAACCGGTCGTCGAGTCTTCTCCCATCGCCGAGTCCTCTCCCGTCGCCGAATCATCGCCGATTGACGATGGAAGCAAGATGGTCGGACCGCCCCCGCCTCCGGGACCGGGAGGACCGGGAGGCTTCGATGAAAAACCGTTCAAGGGGGATGGCAAAGTCGTGAAAAGCGCGAGCGGGTTGCAATATGAAGACATGACCGTCGGCAAAGGCGCGACCGCCGAACCGGGCAAAACATGCTTCATGCACTACACCGGCACGCTGGCGGATGGCACCAAATTCGATTCATCGCGGGATCGTGGTCAACCGTTCGACTTCGTGCTCGGCACCGGAGGTGTCATCAAAGGTTGGGACGAAGGGGTCGCCGGTATGAAAGTCGGGGGGCGGCGCAAGTTGATCATCCCGTCGGAACTCGGCTATGGCGCAAAAGGTACTCCGGGCGGACCGATCCCCCCGAACGCCAAACTGCTCTTCGACGTTGAGTTGATGGACGTTCAATAGACCCGACCCTTTCGATCTCGGAACGGGGTGTTGCCGCACCCCGGCACTCTTTCTTTGCACAAAAGGCTTCTGCATGAAAATATTCTCTATGCTCTCTCATTCGGCGCACGGTAGTCGTGGCATCATTGCCGTGCTTTCCCTGACGCTGTCGGTCGCCACAATAATCGGTTGCGGCGGAGGCGGAAGTAGCACTACCCCCTCCGCATCGCCGACGCCAACGCCGACCCCGACCCCCAGCGTTAGCCCGTCGCCTATCGCTTCGCCCGCGGTTTCGTTGACCGCTGATTCGCAAGATCTTCTGCGCGGACAGTCTACCCGTCTCGTCTGGAATTCGCAGAATACGAGTGCCGTTGCGGAATCCAATTTCGATGCCACGACTCTCGCCGGTGAAAAGATCGTTACGCCGCTCGCGACGACGACGTATTCGCTCACAGTGCGCAATGAAGGCGGGCAGACTGTGGTCGGTAGTGTCGAAGTGCGGGTCGCGACCGTGGCAATCACGGCGTTCTCGTCGTCACCGACGGTAGACGTGTCCTCCTCGTTGACGTTCGGGGCGCAGGTTACCGGGGCGGTAGACGCTGGCGTCACCTGGTCGGTTCAGGAACTGGGCGGCGGAGTGATCACCGAGTCGGGGAGCTATACTGCCCCGGCGACGGCAGGCACTTATCACGTCCAGGCTACCAGTAACGCCGACCCCAGCAAAGTCGCTGTGGTCGAAGTGCGTGTGCGTGCTGCCAGTGGCAGTGTGACCGTCAACTAAGATCGCAGGGAGAAAACTTATGAAATTAATTCAATCTCGCATCGCTATGCCGTCTGTTGCACTCCTGTTGCCGGTCGGGTTCGCGCTTATTTCGCTCGCCGGTTGTGGCGGGGGGGGAGATTATTCGGGTCCCCCTGTCTCGCCGGTGGTCACGGGGACGACTGTGCCGACGGGTACGACACGGGCAACGGTGGCGATTAAGTGGCCGACGCAAACGGACACCCGACTCGTCCCGGTCGCGTCCGGTAGTGTTAAAGTTACAATCTCGAACGCCGTAGGGTTCAGCGCAAGTCAGGTGATCGCACGCCCGGCGTCGAACACCGTTTTTGAAAACCTGCCGCCGGGAGAGCTGACCGTGATAGCAACAGCGCATGCGGATGGGGAAGCAAGCGTTTTGCCCGCGCAGGCGAGCGGGGGGCAAGTAATCACAGCGGTCGCGGACGAACCATTCGCGATCAACCTGACGATGAATTCCACGATTGACCGTCTGTCGCTATCGCAATCGGCAGCTACAGTCCGGGTCGGGGAAAGCGCGACGTTTGCCGTGAGTGCGCTGGACGCCGCCGGGAATCTGGTCCTCACTGGCGCGACCACATGGCAATGGGCGTCCAGTAATGCCGGACCAGCTCCTGTCACCGCGAACGGTGCCAGTGCGACGGTCAATTCTCTTGCCGAGAGCACGACCACGGTGAGTGTCACCGAAACGGAGTCGGGTAAGACCGCCTCCTTGCCGCTAACCATCGCCACCGCACCGATCATCACCACGGCGTCGGGGTTGCAATATCAGGACGTTGTCATCGGTGCGGGCAGAACACCGGTCACGGGCAAGCGTGTCGCCGTGTTTTATATCGGTACGTTCAGGAATGGCACGGTTTTCGAGTCCCGCCAATCACCCGCCGACCCGTTCATTTTCCGGATCGGGGTCGGTCAGGTGATCCGGGGTTGGGACGAAGGCATCGCACCGATGCGCGAGGGCGGCAAGCGCAGGCTGTTCGTGCCCGCCGAACTCGCGTATGGGTCGGCAGGCTCAGCAGGGGGAACGATCCCGCCCAACACCCCGATTGATTTCGAGGTGGACCTGGTCGCTATCGAACCGTGAAGAGGGAGTAAGGAATGGGGTTAGGGGTTAGATACCTAACCCCTGCCTCGCACGCCTAACGCGCGGTCAAACGCTCCGAGGAGACGATTCTTCTCGATGAGAGCGTTGATTGAATATCGCTCCGCGATGAGATTAATGGCGAGCAGAACGATCAGTAGTCCGATGCGCCCCGCAAGCGGCAGGGTAACGGCGGCGGCTAAGGCACCGGTCGCGCCGAGCAAATTGCTTCCTGTGTCCCCCATCATCGCCTTCCCCCGTGCGTCGCTCCACCACTCCATAGCGGCGGCGACGACCAGTGGTCCGAGCAGGACGCCGGCGGGCGTGTAAAAACGGACATCGTCGGGGAGCAGACCGGGCTGGATATAGCGCAACTTATACAGCGCAAGAAACGTGGCCACAGTCACGGGGAGCGCGAACACGACAAAAAAGCCGAACTGCGCCCGGCCGGGGCGGGTGTCCAGCAGATTCAGAGAGTTCGCACCAAGCGCGATAATCGTCGCCGTGAGCAGGAGGTTGCCCCAAT
>JACMIS010000530.1 GCA_014381035.1 Armatimonadota bacterium | reverse complement strand
TCGCTATCGGCGGTACCTACTACTGGTATGGCGAAAACAAAAACGGCTTCAATGTCGTCGCCCCAAGCGGGGAACAGGATCGCGTGGATGTGATCGGGGTATCCTGTTACTCCTCACAAGACCTGAGCCACTGGAAAAACGAAGGCATCATACTTCCCGCACACCCCGGCGATCCCGCGCACGATTTGCATCCGTCCCAGGTTTTCGAACGTCCGAAGGTAGTCTTCTGCCCTGCAACCGACAAATACGTCCTTTGGGCGCACGCCGATTCGCCGGATTATAAAAAGGCGGGTGTTGGCGTCGCTGTTTCCGACTCCCCGACCGGACCGTTCGAGTATCTCGGCAGTTTTCGCCCGAACGATGAGGAAAGCCGGGACATGACGGTCTACGTGGACCCCGCCGACGGCGCGGGTTATCTGATTTATTCGTCCGAGGGAAACGCGACGATGCATATCACGCGCCTTGCCCCCGATTTCTTGTCTGTCGAAGCAAAGTTCAAGCGTGCTTTCGACCGCGAATACCGCGAAGCACCGGCACTGTTTACCTGGAGTGGTAAATACTATATGGTGACAAGCGGTTGTACGGGGTGGAACCCGAACCCGGCTCGCTGGCATGTTGCGGACTCTCCGATGGGCGAATGGACTACCGGCGATAGCGATCCGTGCGTCGGTGATACCAATGGCACGACGTTCGATGCACAAAGCACTTTCGTGTTACCGCTCCTTTCCGACCCTGACCGATTCGTTTTTCTCGCGGACCGCTGGAATCGGTACAACCTGCGCGACTCGCGTTATGTCTGGCTACCGCTGGATATGTCATCCGACAAGCCGCGCATCGAATGGCACGACGAGTGGAGCCTTTAGTTTTATAACCGGCAAGTTAACGAGAAGGAGAGAAGATTCAACCACAAAGGACACGAAGGTTTTTAATAGCACAAAGAGTTTGAAAGTTTTTTCGTCTGCCTCGCTAAACCGGACCACTCAATGAACTCGGGAAGCCTCTGCCTTGAAAACCTTCGTGTCCTTTGTGGTTGAATCCCGCTTGGCGACCTTGGCGTCTTGGCGGTTAAATGATTGTATGTATCTTTTTCGATTCGCTGCCGTTGACGGCACCCCGCATCTTGGTATCGAGGATGACAATGGCGGACGCTATGATGCGTCCGTGATTCTGCCTGACGTGTTCGCTTCGGTCGGGACGTGGCTCGCTTCCCGGGACCCCTTTGGCGCGGTGGCGACCGTGGTAGCGGTCGGTTCTGATGAACGGCGTGCCGGGGCTACATTTTACGTCTCACCCGAGGTGCCGCTCCTCGCCCCGGTGGACGTGTCCGAAGTGTGGGCGTCGGGCGTGACTTATGAACGCTCGAAATCGGCTCGGATGGAGGAATCCAAGGAAAGCGGCGGCGGCGATTTTTACGACCGCGTGTATGTTGCGGACCGCCCCGAACTGTTTTTCAAGTCTGTTGGATGGCGCGTCGTCGATCCCGGCGCACCGGTGCGGATTCGCCGCGATTCGACATGGAACGTTCCGGAACCGGAAATGGTGCTGGTCTTGTCGGCACAAGGAGCGATTGTCGGTGTGACGGCGGGGAACGACATGTCGTCTCGCTCTATCGAAGGCGAAAATCCCCTGTATTTGCCGCAGGCGAAGACTTACGACGGGGCGTGCGCACTCGGACCGGTGATCCGATTGATGGAGAGCACGGAGGGAATCAACGCACTTTCGATCACCCTGACCATACACCGGAACAACGAAACGGTGTTTGCGGGCGAAACGTCTACCGGGACGATGAAACGCACCCCGGAGGAGTTGGCGGGGTGGCTATTCCGGGAGACTGCGTTCCCACACGGCGCATTCCTGTTTACTGGTACGGGCATTATTCCTGCGGATGAGTTCACGCTTCATAGCGGCGACAGCGTCGCCATAACGTTGGAGGGCGTGCCGACACTGACCAACACCGTGGCGTAGATGCACCAAAAAGGAACCGGGCGACTCTGGGTACCCCGAGTCGCCCGGTTCCTTTTTGGATATAGCATGACTACATGTTGATCTGTCCCATTTGTCCCGGTGC
>JACMIS010000529.1 GCA_014381035.1 Armatimonadota bacterium | reverse complement strand
CGCCGAGTTGCATCAGGTAGCCGATGCCACCGACGGTATCTAAATGACCGCGCCGACCCAACTCGTCCTTGAGCGTGATGATGTCCACCGGCTCGTCTTTTTCGGCGAGATGGAGCATCGAGTCGAAAATCTGACCGTGCGCATCGCGGTAAAAATCGTCACGGGTGATCATCTCCGACGCCCGCTCGACCGCGCCGCGTTCGCCGAGCATCATCGCGCCTAAAACCGCGATTTCGGCTTCGATGTTTTGCGGCGGGACGCGCCCACCGAACGCATCGGTGTTTTCGCCGCCGGACAAGCCACCGGGACGGCGCGGCGGGCGATTGCCCCCGAAGCCCCCGCCAGCCTTACCGGTTATGCCGCTGTCAATATCACTAAAACGATCCATGGGTAGGATTTCGTTATACAGCACACGGGGCGAGACGGCGACCTAAACCGGTAGGTGCGGTGTGATTTATCGGGACTCGTTCACGCTCCCTGCGGAACCGCGACCGTGAAGAATTCTCCCGTAACCAAACCCACAAACACGGTGCCCGGATCGAAGCCGTTTTGCAATGCCGTTATCGGCTCCCCGAACCGTTCAACGACGGATTGCTTACCCGTTTCGATGTTTATTTCGGTCAGCGTGCCGCCGAACAGGGCGATCAGGTAGCGGTCCGGTCCGAGTGCGATGACCGGCGTGACTTCGCTTCCCGCGTTTCCGAAGTCGAAGTGAATGCGGAACCTATCGGGCAGATTGGGTGCTTCCGCTTCCCGGTCGTAGAAAGCGATGTTGACCCCGAGTTGCCCCAGAACGGCGAGACGACGCGCGGGTTCGCCCGCACGGGCGACATGCAGGTCCGCGGCAGGCAGGAAGTCGGACTCGCCCGGCATCGCGGAAATCGGGACGAACTTTTCCCATTCGCTGGCGTACATCACGGCGACCGCTTCGTCGCGGTGCGGACTGGCACACGCCCCGCCGACGACGGGCGAGTACGGTTCCCAGATTTCGTGCAATAACGGTTCGGGGACGCCGACCGCCCGGCAGTCCATATCGAGGGTGACGGCACGGATGCGGTTGCCCTCGCCCTGATCCGGGTCCTGCGTGACCAGATAAAGGCGTCGGGCGGGGGGCGCATACGCCAGATGCGAAATCAGCGGGCGAACGCCTTCCCAGTCCGCGTCTTCGTCCGTGTCCGCCCCGACGGGCACGGCGACGCCATCCTTCTCGAAGTCCAGCCGCAGTAGTTCGTGTTGCGTGCGGTTCGACAGATCGAACACCCGCACACTCCCGACCCAGTCCTCGGTTTGTTCCTGGTCCTCGTACACCCCCGCCAGAACGAAGCGGTCGTCTATGGCGACTATCGGCGGGGTCGTGAAAAGACCGTCGAAGCGGCAAAGTTCCCGCACTTCGCTCGTCGCCAGATCAACCGCCAGAACAGCCGACGTGCCGCCGCCATTCAATTGAAAATGATTGATGCCGACGCACAGCGTGTCGCGCAGAAATTCGGCGCGGACGGAGGGGGTTCGTTCCGTCAGTCCGTTCAGGGCGGCACGTGTCAACGCCGACGCTTGCGCATCTTCGACAGGCGGTCCTTCTTCCGGGAATGTCAACACTTTAACGTCGGATTCGGTCGAGAATGCCACCACCCAGCGTCGCGTTGGCTCCGACGCGACCGCGACGATTTCCCCGTTCAACCCGGTAATTTTTTGTGCCATAGTACCGAAAATTATACCCGCAGGAAGCACGCGACCGGGTTGAACGGAAGCAACAATCGGTGTAAACTTTTGTTTTTATATTCTTTCAATCCGTATACGGTGTGGACTTCAACGGGGCGCGGCCCGCCGGGAAAAATACCTGGATCGCGCGGCTGGAATCGGCGTCGGTCTACTCCAAAAACGAGCCGCTACAGCTCGTCTCCCTTTCCTCGCTGGAAACGCTCGCCGGTACGGCGGAACGGACATTGGCACTCGCACACCTGGTCGGTCTGATCCGTGCGTCGGAGTCGACACTCTGGGCGATGGATTTCCCGTTCGGCTTGCCGGTGGAGGTGATGGAACTGGGCGCAGGCTGGGCGCGGCAATTCCGGTTCCTGCGCGACTACAAACATGACGCCTACGCCGCCGGTCTGGAGTGTGTGCGCCGCGCGGCGGATGGGGCTGCCGTTCCAGAACTACAAAGAGCCGGGCGGCGGGACGCTCGCCGCGAGACGGCTCCGGCCGCGCTGGGATATTCTGGACGGACTCGCGCCGCATGTCGTCATCGGACGGGTACATCGAAAAGTGATCATGGAAAACGGCGGCGGGGACGCCCTGGACGCGGTGATCGCGGGCGTCGGCGCGGCGGACGCGATGCGTCGCACCGCGATGCCATCTCTCACCGAAGAGAAGGTGCCTGTCTTTGGAGTACGCGAGCAAAAAAAACGCTACCTCTGCGAAGGCAAACAGTACATTTGACGGCTTGTCCCGCCCGGAACCGGGGCGTGATTACGCCCCAGTTCCGGGCGCGAACGCACCGCTACCAGGTCGGGTCGGTACCCGGCGGTCCGATGCT
>JACMIS010000072.1 GCA_014381035.1 Armatimonadota bacterium | reverse complement strand
CTATCCAACACGGAACTGACCCAGATGGCGACGCTCTCCTGGTTTAACCTGGACTACCGCGCCGCCGCGATGCCGCAACAGCTGCAAGCATTTGTCGGGCTACGGCGGGCAGGAGTCCGGCAACTATCCCCACTCGTCGGCGTCCTGATGCTGTCCTGTTTGGTCGGTATCGTTTCCTGCATCGTTTGCGACATGCAACTGTACTATGTGAACGGTGCGGCGACCGGCAACATCAACAGTTACCGCGTCAATATGGGCAATGTCCCGTGGTACTCGTTGCAAGGTTGGCTTGCGCAATCGAAGCCCCCCGACTTTGTGGCGATCATCGGCGTGGCGGTTGGTTCCGGGATAACACTCCTGTTGACGTTTCTGCGCGGGCGAATAGTGGGCTTTCCCCTCTCGCCCGCCGCCTATGTGATCAGCACCACGTTCGCGAACGAACTTTTCTGGTTCGACCTGTTTCTGGCGTGGCTGTTCAAGTCCGCATTCCTGCGCTACGGCGGGATGAAGTTCTACCGCGCGACGCTCCCGTTTTTCCTCGGCTTGATCCTCGGCGATTTCGTCACCGGTGCCGCCTGGAGTCTATTCGGCGCATTGTCTGGACTTACGCTGTTCCGAACATTTCCGAACTGAGAGTTGTATGGTCAGTTGAACGCGGTGCCTACCGACTGGCAGGGTATTGCGACGCAGAAAACGAATCACTCACCGGGTATAACAAAAGAACGACGTTACGACCCCACCCAAACTGTTTTCGAGGAACTATTACTATGCCTGACGCATCAACGATTCAAGCCTACAAAGATTTAGCCGCGCAACTTCGCGCCGATTCGATCCGCTGTACGACCGCCGCCGGTTCCGGTCACCCGACCTCCGGGATGTCCGCCGCCGACCTCCTGGCGGTTCTCACGATTTCGTACCTGAAGTACGATTTCCAGAACCCGAAGCACCCGAACAACGACCATCTGTTGTTCAGCAAAGGACACACTTGCCCCGTACTCTACGCCCTGTATAAAGCGGTCGGGGCGATTGACGATGCCGAACTGCTCACCCTGCGACAATTCGACTCCAAGTTGGAAGGACACCCGACCCCGGAAATCCCGTATGTGGACGCGGCGACGGGTTCGCTCGGACAGGGTCTCCCAATTGGCGCGGGCGTCGCTATCGCCGGAAAATACATCGATAAGCTCCCTTATAAGGTCTGGATCGTCTGCGGCGATTCGGAAATGGCGGAAGGATCGATGTACGAAGCACTCGAAATCGCGACGCACTACGAACTCAACAACCTGGTGGCTATCGTAGATGTCAATAAATTAGGGCAGCGTGGCGAGACACAACTCGGGCACGACATGGACGCCTACAAAGCCCGCTTCGAAGCGTTCGGCTGGCACGCGATTGTGATAGATGGTCACGATGTCGAGGCGATTGATCGAGCCTACGCCGAAGCAATGACCGCGACCAAGCCGGTCGGCATCCTGGCAAAAACGGACAAGGGGCACGGCGTATCGTTCACGTCCGGTCAACCCGGCTGGCATGGTAAGGCGATGAAGCAGGAAGAAGCGGAAAAGGCTCTCGCCGAACTCGGCAATCCCAAAGGCGACATTACCATCAATGTGCAAAAGCCGGAAGATTTGCAGCCCGCTCCCCTACAGGCGTCCGCCGATTTCGTCGCGCCGGAATACAAGTTGGGCGACAAGTACGCCGTCCGTCAGGCATACGGCGACGCATTGAAAGCACTCGGCGCATCGCGCGGCGACGTGTTCGCGATAGACTCCGAGGTTTCCAACTCGACATTCGCGGAAACGTTCAAGAAAGCCTATCCGGATCGCTTCTTTGAAACCTACATCGCCGAGCAGGTGATGGTATCTATCGCGCAGGGTCTCGCGGTGCGCGGATACACGGCGTTCTGCTCGACGTTCGCGGCGTTCTTCGCCCGTGCCTACGACCAGATCCGTATGGGCGCGGTGTCGCGAGCGAACCTACACTTGGTCGGTTCGCACGCTGGTATCTCTATCGGTGAGGACGGTCCGTCGCAAATGGCACTCGAAGACCTCGCCATGTTCCGCGCGGTGAACGGTTCGGCAGTCCTCTACCCCTCCGACGCCGTTTCCACGATCCATCTGGTAAAGGCGATGGCGGAGCGACCGGGGATCTCGTACCTGCGTTCGACCCGAGAGAAAACAGCCGTGCTCTACGGCGCAGACGAAACCTTCCCGATCGGTGGTTCTAAAACCCTGCGCACGTCTGAATCGGACAAGGCGACCGTTGTCGGTGCCGGTATCACCCTGCACGAAGCCCTGAAAGCCGCCGACACACTGGCGGGCGAAGGTATTAACATTCGCGTGATTGACCTGTATTCGGTGAAGCCGATTGATTGGGCGGCCATCGTCACTGCAGTACAGGACACCAACCATATCATCGTTGCCGAAGATCACTGGGCGCAGGGTGGCATCGGCGACGCGGTATCGGGCGTACTCGCCGAGGCGAACGTGCCGCTCGTCAAGTTCACGCACCTCTGCGTCCGGGATATGCCCCGCTCTGGCACCCCACAAGAACTTCTCGAAAAGTTCGGCATCGACAGTGCGGCGATTGTTGCGGCAGTGAAAGCCGGAATGTAGGCTCAGTTCGATAAAAAACGGGGGCGCGGCTGAGACGGTTGGGGCCCCCCGTTTTTTTTTGGGTTTTTTACAAAGGG
>JACMIS010000528.1 GCA_014381035.1 Armatimonadota bacterium | reverse complement strand
GGGTGCTGGAAACCGGGCATTCGTGGCGGCTCGGGGAGGCATGGCGCGGCGGTCCGGTGATTCTGTCGTGGGCGGATGCGCAAGCGGGCGGGCGCGGCGCGGCGCACGGTGCGAACGTCGTCCTGCACGAGTTCGCACACAAACTCGATATGGAGGACGGCAACGCCGAAGGTACCCCGGTTCTGTATTCCGACGCGCAATACGACGAGTGGCACCGGGTGATGAATCGGGCGTATGACCGGTTGCGCGGGCGGCTGTGGTGGAAATACCGGGGCTGGGGCGACGACCTGGTTCTGGACCCCTACGGCGCGACCGACGCCGCCGAGTTCTTCGCGGTCGCCACCGAAGCGTTCTTCGAGCGTCCCCGCGCCCTGCGCCGCCGCTGGCGCGACCTGTACACCGTGCTGAAAGATTATTACCGTCAGGACCCGGCGGCACGGGTGATCGGGTACCTACGGGTGCTCCCGCGATACGAGCGAGCGGTCGGGCTAGGCGAGTGACGCGGCTCAGCCGGTCGCGACTGATTCGCCGACCGGAGTGCTGACGAGAATGTATGTGATGGCGCAGGGGCGTGTGAACTGCCGGATGTCCCTGTCACCGCGAGCCCGGTCGAGAGTGCCGAACCGCCGTCGCCGCCCTGTATCGCGCCTTAGAGAATCGGTAGGTACCGTCCGGGCCGGGTTCGGTGCCCTGGATCAGGAGTCGTCCGCGCCGCCAGCCATCGCTACGTCGGGCAGTGGCAAGTTCAGAAGAAACGCCAGTCCGTCCACTGCGTCGCGCAGAGGTGCCGAATCACCGTGGATGCGTGCCAGAATGTAGCCGCCCTGCACCGTGGCAATCGCAGTCATTGCCAGCACCTGCAGCGGCGCGGACGGCGGGAGTTCGCCCTCGTCCCGCATCTCCTGCAGGACAGCCGAGACGAGGAGGCGCAACTCGTGGAAGTAGCGTTCGGATGGTGCACGCAACATCGGCTCCTCCAATCCCGGATCGTAGGCGATGCGACCGAGGCGACACCCGCGCAGAACGTCCCGCTCGGCACTGAGGTACGTCATTAGCCGGTCCCGCGCGGGTTGCCCTGATGTGGCCGACAACTGGTCCCTATTCGTGCCGATGACCTCATCCGCCACTGATTCCAAGGCCGCCGCCGCCAGCTCACGCTTGCCGGGAAAGTGGTGGTAAAAGCTACCCTGGCCGACCCCTGAACGCGTAACGATGGTGTAGGGGCTCGTCGCCGCGTAGCCCTGTTCCCACAACAGTTCTTTTGTGACTTGAACCAGTTTTTCCCGCCCTGTTGCTTTCTTTGCCATTTCGCTCTCACGATTCGCAGATCTATGAACAGCATTATGTCTTGCGGCGGTTCCTGTGTCAAGGTCTAGAGGTCGGCGGGGGCGTATAGCTCCCGCCGAGGCTCGTCCTATAGAGCGGTGACGCGACGCGCTCGGCGTCGTCGCAAGATCACCGTTCCTGTCAAATACGCCGCGCCAAGGAGGGACAGCCCGAGTGTGTGCGCCTCCGGCACGACGGTTGGAGACAGGCTCAAGCGCCCGACACCGGGCTGGTTCACCGAAGTGAGGAACGGGACGGGTATCGAGAAGTTGCTAAAATAAAGCGAGGAGGGGTTTGACGTGCTGTTGATTGCGACGCCGGTTGTGGAACTCAAACCGTCGTTGGGACCGGCGAGAGTGATGATGGCACCGGATGGGTCGGCACGCACGAGTTCGCTGGTTATGATGTTGGCACCGTACACGGTCCCGAAGTCGTCCATATCGAAGCCGTCTAGCCCGATCAACCGGTCGCTTTGAAGGTACGTACTTATGGCACCTGCAGAGCCGTCGGCATTGATGGGAATGGCGAGTATGCGCCCGTAATCGGTGTTGCTCACATATAGTGTAGACCCGCGAACTTGTACGCCATTGCCGCCTAGGGGGAAGCCCGCTGTCGGACTGGACGGGTCGGAGGAAGGGTCCCCCGCCAGAAGGCTACTCTGTGCCCAGACGCTCACCGTGCCCACGGTGTCAACCCGGTACAGCGCGTCGCCCAGAAGGTCGGCGACGTAGATGTTGCCCACACTGTCGGTGGCGAGGGCGTTGGGGAGTACGCCCACGAATGGGAGCACGGCGACTCGGTTGGCGACGCCGGCTGCGGTGACGCGCCAAACGCCCTGGTCCTGCGGCACGCCGCTGCTCCCGCCCGTAAGCTGATCCCGAAACCACGGTGCGGTCGCCACGAGCATGTCGCCGTTCCGGTCCCGCGCGATGCCGAGTGGCGCGGGCACGGCGACCGACGTGGTTCGCGCGAGCGTGTCTGTACGGAACCCCTGTACGACACCACTTAGAAAGAACCCGCTGTATAGTGTGCCTCCGTCCGCAGAAAGCGCGACCGCCTCTGGGAACTCTCCCGCCGCCGGGTTGAGTGCCTGTATCGTTATGTTTTGTGCTACCGCCGGGGGGGGCGCGACGAGAGTGCCAAATGTGAAAACCGCCAACACCGCCGCTGATACCGTCGCGCCAGTGTTGCCTGTAACCGTTCCGCCAGATATCCGTTTCATAGGGCAATCCTTCCTTGTGAACTGCGGACGAACCGTGCCGCGTCGGAAGCCGCGCGACGCGTAGCGAGACACGAAATCCGCAGGTTATTTATGTACATACTAGTATGTACATAAATAATGTACCTGTTTTGCACCTGGTTGTCAAGTTTTTTCGAAGAAATCCGGTAGCACCCTACGAAGTGACCGTTACAGTCTCATTGGGGATCGAGCAGTATTCCGGTCAGTACCGCCAGAAGATCGCCGGTGTCGTCCGGCAGAGTGAACTGGTGGATGTCTTGCGTCACCTGTTTCGCCCCTCGGTCGAGGATACCGAATCGCCATACGTCTCCGACCGACACCGCACCGTAAAGCATCGGTATACTGGGTTCAGCGAAGGCATCCAGGGCGGTCAGTTCAGCGGCGAGTTGCGTAAATCCCCGCGCCATGTCCGCGTTTTTGGCTTCCACGACCAGAAGCGTGGACTGTTTTTCGAGGTAAAAGTCAAGACGCCCGCGCAGTTGCGGCGAAACATTCACCGCGTATTCGGAATGCAGTTCAGCGTCCACGGCGACCGACACGTCGAAGAGGATAGGCGCGAGAAGGAACTCGCGGCGCGTGGCTTCGGCGACCATGGCGACCCGTTGAAGCGTAAGCCAGATACGTTTTCGGAGCGGCTCCGTCCAATCCGCCGATGCTCCTGTGTCGCTTTGTGGCAGAGAAAGCACCTGCCGACCAAAAGCCATAGCCGAGTTGTCCCAGGATGACGCCGGTTTCCGCCTAATCGTGGAAGCCTTTGACGCGGGCGGGCAGAATAAACGCGGGGGTGGGAATGCGATCATTCTACCCGGTTTGTCGTGACCGGGACGAAGTATACCTTGGTCGCCCTGCCTATGCGATAAAGAGATGACGGCTCAGTTCTAGCTCGGAGATTAGATCGCACTTCATCACGAGTTCCACTGCTCAGCGGCATAGACAGTGTGTCCGAAAGGACAACATAATTTTTCACCACCCATCGCCGCTAATGACTCACCAATCATCCATGGCTTTATGACCGCGTCACCCGCCCCGAACTGTGCTCCGCACTCACCGCAACGGAAGGCGATAAATTGCCTTCTGAAGATCAGACGGTCAACAAGTAAACCTATCTCACCGAAACACAACTCGGAGTAGCAATCCACAGATAGTTGGGCTTCCAACTCTGATAAAAGGGCACAATCTGTCGGGTATCGGGAGTGAATACGAGACGATGCGTCATCATGGGATAGCGGCTGATTGCCCGCCTCGCTACGTAACTTCGCCCACCGACCCTGAATCTGTGCAAACTGTTCCTGCAAGTCTGCGATGAGTGTAATGTAGTTGAACCAGAATACACTCGGCTTCCACGGCGGAATATCACCGTGGCGCGGCACGGGATCAATCCGCACTGTCATTCTTCACCTCCGGCTTATCTTCCCCATTGCCGGTTCGGAATTGCGCCGCGTACAGTTTTTCATAAGTACCGCCTGCGGCTAACAGTTCGGCGTGCGTGCCGCGCTCGACCACGCGCCCTTTATCCATGACTAAGATCTGGTCGGCGGCGAGAATCGTGGAAAGGCGGTGTGCGATAGCGAACGTGGTGCGTCCTTTCGACAGGTTGGAAAGGGCATCCTGGATGAGTCGTTCGGAGCGTGTGTCCAGTGCGGACGTGGCTTCGTCCAGGATCAGGATCGGCGGGTTTTTTAGCAGGGCGCGGGCGATGGCGATACGCTGCTTTTCGCCACCGGAAAGTTTGTAGCCACGTTCGCCGACCACGGTGTCGTAGCCTTCGGGCAAACTGGCGATGTGGTCATGGATCGCCGCCGCCTGCGCCGCCGCGATCAGTTGCTCGTCGGTGGCGTCCGGGCGACCGTAGCGCAGGTTTTCGCGGATCGTGTCATGGACAAGGTATGTCTCCTGCGTTACGACGCCGATGATCTTGCCGAGCGAGTCTAACTTGATGCTCTTCACGTCGTTGCCGTCAATCAGGACGCGCCCGGTGTTGGCGTCGTACAGGCGGGGAATCAGGTACGTCAGCGTCGTTTTGCCCGCGCCGGACGCACCGACCAGCGCGACGAACGACCCGGCTTCGGCGTCGAAAGAAACGTCGGTCAGCGTCGGCGATTCCTGCGATTCCTCGTAGCGGAACGTCACATTCTCGAAGCGCACCGCGCCGCGCGTGTCGCTCGGCGCGAGCGTGACGGCGTCTGGCGCGTCGGTGATCGCCTGCTTCATGTCCAGGTACTCGAAAATCCGCTCGAACAACCCGAGCGACGAGTACAGTTCGGCTTGCACGGAAAGCAGACCGGTGAGCGGAAAAAGGAGCGCGGCTTGTAGCGCGGTAAACCCGACGATGGTGCCGATGGTCAGAGCACGGTCGCCCTGCTCCACAATCAGATAGCCCGCGAGTGCGTAGACGAAAACCGGGGTCAGGCTGAAACTCAGGCGGATCAGGTTGAAGAAGACGCGCATGATCATCTGCCC
>JACMIS010000527.1 GCA_014381035.1 Armatimonadota bacterium | reverse complement strand
GCGGAGCCGTAGGGCGAAACGTGCGGGTACGATTCGCTCACCGGTACGGGCTGGGGGCTTACTTTTCCGGCAAGGAGTTGTACCATCAGGGCGGAGCAGGGACCGCACGATCCGGAGCCGTCGAAGCCGTCTGGCACGTCCCACGCCTGCGACAGATACGGGACGGGCAGGTTGACCACGACGCCTGCGGGCGGCGTCGGCGGCACGTCGCCGTAGTGCCACGGCGCGGGGGGACATAGCCAGTTTCGCCCCCACGCCAGCGTTTCCGGCGACGGGCGCGACACCGGGTACGGCTCCCATAAACCGTTCCCGCCGGTCGCCACGGCGTCTAAAACGGCGTGCGCGTAGGCGTCGGCGGAGGCTCCCTCGCGCCCGCGAAAACCGCCCCAACCGCCCGTGCCGTACCAACCGAGTGCGGGAAACCAGCATTCCAGAATATTGCGCCCCGCCGACAGCCGCGACGTTCCCGGAAGCGGCGCACGGTTCCATGCGTGAACGAGTAGTTTCGCCCCTTCGCGCAAGTTGTATCGCCAGTCGGTCCGTAGCCGCCCGGCGTCGGTTCGCTCCTCGACCGGCACCGCCAGTATCCCGACGCGTCCCGGCTTGTTCTCAATGGGCTTCCCCGCCGCGTCGAACTGCCGGAACCGCGAGCCGTACCACGCCAACCCACACAGAATCGCGGACGGAATACGGCTCTCGCGGGCGACGACAAACAGTTCGGCACGGACTTCGGCAGGCGTCGGGTTCGCGGCAAAGGCTGAAGCGGAAAAAACAGCAGTTGCGGGGGGCACGGCAAGAAGGACGAGGCGGTTCATACGTTGATATTTCCGCCGCACGACAGAAAATCCCTGCTTGCGTTATTTCATTTTTAAAACATATAATAGAATAACGTGTTGCGTTATTTAACTTCACTGAAATAAGGATTCATAGAGGCAACTATGGAACGTGGTAGCACAGGAACATATCAAAGTGTAAGCACCGCTGGGGAAACGTTCAAAGCGTTTGTTCCGGCACCATTACCCCCTACTCCCCCGATAGTACTTAGCAACGACCTGCTTATACTGTTCGAGCAAGCGACCCGTGCGCTGGGGAAGTTGGATGGGTTATCGCTCCTGCTTCCCGACATCTCGCTTTTCCTGTACTTCTATGTCCGTAAAGAGGCGGTACTTTCCTCGCAGATCGAAGGCACGCAGTCCTCTCTTTCCGACCTATTACGTTTCGAGTTTGATGAGGCACCCGGCGTTCCCACTGACGATGTACAGGAGGTTTCGCAGTATGTCGCCGCCTTGAATTACGGGCTAAAGCGGTTGCGGGAAGATAATTTCCCCCTATCCTCCCGGTTGCTACGGGAAGTCCACGAGGTTTTGCTGTCATCGGGGCGCGGGGCGACAAAGGAGCCGGGTAATTTTCGCGCCAGTCAGAACTGGATCGGCGGGACGCGCCCCGGCAACGCCCATTTCGTACCGCCGCCGCACAACGAGGTTCCGGCTTGTATCGGTGCGCTGGAGCAGTTTTTGAATAGCAAGACGGATGCGTTGCCGACACTCATCAAAGCGGCACTGGCGCATGTACAGTTCGAAACGATTCACCCGTTTCTGGACGGCAACGGGCGTATCGGGCGTTTGCTGATCACGTTGCTTCTTTGCGCCGATGGCGTCCTACAAGAACCGCTTCTTTACCTGAGCTATTATTTTAAGCGCAACCGCAAGACCTATTACGAACTATTAGATGCCGTGAGGCTTCGGGGCGATTGGGAGACCTGGCTGGAGTTCTTCCTGACCGGGGTGCGTGATGTGGCGGAGCAGGCGGCAGACGGGGCGCGAAAGATTCTGGTGCTTTTCGATAAGGACAGGCGTTTGCTCGAACCGCTCGGACGCCCCGCCGCTTCCGCGCTCCGGGTCCATCATTATCTGCAACGTCACCCGCTTATATCCATCGGCAAGACGGCGAATGCTCTGCATGTCACCGCGCAAACCGTAATCCAGGCGTTGCGCGTTTTGGAAGAAAAAGGCATCGTCGAGGAGATCACCGGCAGACAGCGCGACCGAATTTTCACCTACGCAACGTACCTGAAACTTTTAGACGAAGGCACGACAACGGCAAATCGAAACTCGCCAGGATAGTCACAACTCCCGCACCAGAGAAATATCGCAAGACCTGACATGAGGCGCGTCCGAGAGCGGTGTGTTTGGCGCGGCGAAACCCATTCGCTCGTACAGGCGGAGGGCGCGGTCATTGCCCGCCGTGACTGCGGTGACCACGCATTTCGCCCGGATTGCCTTTGCCCAGTCGAAAACGGCTTCGACCAACGCGCCCGCCGCCCCGCTCCCCCGCGCGTCGGGAGCGACCCACATCGCCACCAGATGAACCGCGTCAGGGGCGTTCTTGTCCCGGAAGCCGCCCACCATCCCTACCACTTCGCCGCTGTCGTCGTAGGCGAAAAAAGTAGAGCCGTCCGTGCCTTGCGAGCAGTTGGTCGTCATTTCCTGCCACGACTCGTCCGTGCGGGCGACGGCGTCGGCATAGGTCGTGGAAAACGCGGTCGGGGCGTCCTGCAACGCCGCGAGGCGGATTCGGCGGTGAAGCGCGTGCTGGTCGGGCGTGATACGGCGAACGGTCATACTGATAGCGTATCATGCACGCCTTTTATCACGGGGCGATCAGCGTTAGGAAACGCGGCACGGCGTCGGGCGGGGCTTGCCCGAGGGCGGTCATCTCGCCCGCAAGGGTCCGTAACAGCGACGCCTTTTCGGCGAGTGTCGCCGCCCCGTTCGCGTCCGCCGGTTGGACCCACTCGCCGCCCTGGACATTGCGCCGGGTGTCTGCGAGCAGGTTGCGCAGCATCGGCGCGAACGGCAGCTCCTTCCCGCCCGGCTTGCGTGCCGAATACTTCGCCGAGATCAACCACATCGCCCAGAACAGATGCACCGTGTTGCGCGTCTCCTCGCGGTGCGCCTCGTCCGGCGTCCGGCTCGCCCAGAGTCGGCGTATGGCGTCCGGGTACTCGCTTTCCGGCGTATACTCCCACTTCTTTTTCGCGCCGCTCGCCGGTATCGCCCCCCGGTTAAACAGAACGCGGGCGTCGCTCGGAATCGTCGCCCCAGCCACGGGGTACCAGTACCAGTCCACTTCATATGGTCCGGCGGGCGCGTCGTAGATCGCCATCTGGTAGTAGCCCTGCGGCGGCGCGTTCTGCTG
>JACMIS010000526.1 GCA_014381035.1 Armatimonadota bacterium | reverse complement strand
TGTTGCCCCCCCATCGGCTCAGGCGCGTGCCGGTCTTGCGCAGAAATGCGGCGTCTTTGGGAAAATTACCCCCGTAGACATAGGGGTTGATGGCATGCCTCTCATGCAACGCATTGACCGTGATCGTTGCCGGGCGGGATTCCACACACTGTGCGTGGGCGGGCACAGCGGAGGCGATCAGGCTTGCCAGGATCGGCATCAGGGGCGTCAGAAAAATTCGGTTTCGTAGTGACATGGGCGAAAAAAGTGCTGTTCTTGCTTTGCGAGTTACTTCGGGCTACCTGGCTTTGTGGGAGGTGTCTGCGCCTGCTGCTGTTGCTGCTGAGAGCGTGCCTGAAACTGTGCCTGCTCCTAGGCGATTCGATTCCTCACTTCTGGAGAGAGGTTGTCCGGGATGGGGGGTGCACCGGCACGCTCGGCGGCGTTCCCACCGGCTTTACCGGCGTCCGCGGCAGTGTCCTGCCCGTTCTGGCACCCGAAGAGAGCGGGGACAATGGCGCACAGGAGCAGAGAAAGAACGTTGCGAAATGGTCGATACATAAAATAGCCTCCTTTGGACACCGCCCTGCCTCACACATACATTTTCTGGGAAGCAGAGAGAAGCAGGACGACAACGAATCAGATCAGAGCACTACCAGGGGGTACCGTTGAAATTCTGTCGCCAGATATGCTTGTACCAGGAGAGCTGTCCTTTGGGGAGTGCCTTGGAGTGTCCGTCGATAAAGACGAAGTTACTGGTGCCGTTGTGGCGATAGCGGGGATAGCGGTTGCAACCTCCCCAGTCGCCGGGAAACTTGCCGTCGCAGTCTTTGGCAAACGCGGCAGGAACCGTGTAGGTGCTGGTCCAGAACCACTCCGCACTGGTCGAGTCCCGGTAGCCCCAGGTTTGAGGATCACTGGGAGGGAAGTTGGACCCCGCTTCGAACACCATGATCTTGCCGGCCGGTTCGTCTACGTCCGCCAGCGTGATCGGTGTGCCCCAGGCGAAGACATTGTCGAGACCCTTATACTGGGACCATTCTTCCGGGTGCGCGAAGGAGGGGCAGGCCCAGATGGCTCCACTTCGCGTGTACGTTCCGACGGCGTCTCCCGCCTTAACATAGGGATTGATGACGTTCTCCCAGGTGGCTCCGCCGCCGCCTGCAAACTCGGAGAGCGGTAGGGACTCATCGTAGTCTTGCACATACTGCATGATGGCAAGGGCGATCTGCTTTTGATTGGAGAGGCAGGAGGCGGTGCGTGCTTTCTCGCGTGCCTGAGCGAACACAGGGAAAAGAATCGCAGCCAGTATCGCAATAATAGCGATAACAACTAAGAGTTCGATCAGTGTGAATCCAAACGTTCCGGCATGGGTCCGGCGATGTGTCTTCTGCATAATGTCTGTCCTTTCAAACGGTTGCGATACGATCTAAGGTCGAGGTCCGTAGAACCGTCAACGACGTAACGGCTAATGGGATACAAAATGTTATACAGCTAAGTCGTTCACAGAATTCTTTTTCTGATTCCTGGTATCGCTGTCCGGCGGGGTATTGCCAGTGGAAGTTTGTACGACCGCCATATCTGGTGATCCTGCTATTTCGAAACCAGTTCCATTCTGTACCGGGCAAACATCGCCGCTTACATTTCATTGTCTGTTACTGGCAGACGGTTTTGATGTATGGGGTTAACCAAACATGTATTCAGATTACCATAGGTTCCCGGTGCTGTCAACTATCGACCGATATTTGTTTACGCACCGATATAGCTGTGACCTGATCGAAATGACGACGACATCTGAAGGAGAGGTCCGTTAATCGTGAGGAGGAAGACAGCGTCTACTTATCTGTGACGCTGCTCGGAATGTCAATATATGGATACGAAATCATGAAAAAATCTAATAGTGGATACAGATAAAACCTCTCCCGGTATCATCACTGATATTCAGGCTAGTAGACACCCGGAAAGTCGCTCGTGCAAACACGACCATTCATCGTCATTATTCACGGGGACTACGTCAGCCTGGTCCAATCAAGTGTCTGGAAAGGGATATAGATTTGTCGGAGGCTGTCTAATCATGGTTATGACGATTGTGGTTCCGTTGAGGAGCGGATCACTAGGCGGACAGGAAGGGTGATACGGCACTCCGACAGGGGTGTGCCCTGTATCATCGCATTCAGCCGCTCCACCGCTATCCTGCCGATCTCGCTAAAAGGCTGGTGTACCGTTGTGATGCCGCCGCAAAGTTGCTCCGTGGCGGGGACATCATTGAACCCTGTCACCGCCATATCTTCCGGCACCCGCAAACCGCGCTCACGAAGCAATTCGATGGCATTCGCCGCCAGTATATCCTCGACGCAGACTATCGCGGTCGGCGGGTCCTGCATCTGCAACCAGCGATCCAGCACCGGTGCGATGCCCACTCTGGACCACTGATCTCCCGCAACATCGGTCGATTCGATCTCCGGGTCATGCGCGATGCCGGTTGCTACCAATCCCTCCCGATACCCGGTGGCGCGGTCCACAAAGTCCGAGGTGATCGTCGCCCCCAGAAAGGCGATCCGCGTATGTCCGCGACTTACCAGATACTGCACAAGGTCGCGAATGCCACCGACATTGTCTGCCACCACATAGCCAACCCCGTCCGGCACCCGCCGTGTCATCAGGGACATCACCGGCAATCCCCCGTCTGCCACGAAGCGCAGTTGCGGGTGATATGACTGGGGAGACATCCAGAGCAGTCCGTCTATCTGTCCGTTCAAAAAATCAGACCCCGTCCGGCTACGTGCCCGGTGCGGCCAACCGGTGTAGAGGAGCACATCATACGCTGCCGCGTCGGCGGCACGGTTAATGGCGGCGAGGATCGGCGCTACAATCGAATACTCGATGTCCTTTACCAATTCGTAAATCCCATAGGACAGCAGACCGAGTGTGTGGGTGCGTCGGTGGCGAATCGCCTGCACCAGTGCATTGGGCGTAAAATAGAGCACCTTCATCGCGTCTTCTATACGCAGACGTGTCTTCTGACTCATTCGCCCTTTGTCATTAAGATCGTTGGAGATTGTCGCCGTGGACACACCGGCATGCCGGGCAACATCCACGATAGTGGTTCTTGGCTTGATCGACGATTCCGCCCGTGTAGGACCTGGTACATCCGGTGCGCTCGGAGGCGACGCGGTCCGTGTCCAATTGCTGACCGTCTGCGGACTGACTCCGAGTGCGTGGGCGACCTTGCGGATCGACGTACCGCTCGCATGCATCTGCACCGCCTGCTCCCGTAGTGCCGACGCATAGGCTCGCGGACGCACATCGAGGGAATACCGTCGCCCGCAGGGGACGCATTTGTATCGCTGAATGCCGCCGGTCGCGCCTGCCTTCACCTGCCGATCCTTCCGCCCGCAATTCGGGCACGTAATTGGGAGGGGGTCTTGTTTCGGAGTCAGCTCGCTTCCCATCAGAAGACCCCCGTGGTCCTGTGTCGGCGGTGATTGTCGGGTGTGACGGTCCATAGGTAGTAGCAAATCGAACGCGAACAGGAAGTGGACGTCGCCGGACGGATGACAGGATTCCCCCAAAACGGCAACGGCAGTCATGAAAATTTAACCACACAAACGCGATGGAAGCACTGATTCTCCGGCAGATCGAGTGCAGGGGATATAAAGAAACGGACTGCCCCACAGATTCTGGCATCAAGATCGCGCTTTGCCCATCGTTGAGTCGGCTCTCCCGCCTCAGCGATGGGATGTGCGGGATAGCAAGTTACCAGCTCACGGAATCGATATAGCAAGTGCCGGTCCAGGTGGCACTGGTCGAGAACTGCACCCCCAACTGTTGCAGGGGCGTGACCGCGTTGGGTGGGACGACCACAGTGATGTTGTTCCAGGCGTTCGCCGTGAGATTACCGATAGGTTTGTAGTTACCGGTCCAAGCCCAGTTGCGGTCCTGCGCAAACGGCTGGATCGCGCTGATTTTGCTGCCGCTCGGGATCCAGACACGGAACGTGATCGTCTTGCCCGCTGGCGTGGATGGTGCCGCGATGGTGACTGCCGACGTTCCCGCCGCGCCGTTGAAGCTCACCGCCAAAGAGCGCGAACCGGCAAACCTCTGCGTCGTTGCGGTCGTGACACCCGTGATAGGGGCACCGCTCGATGCCCATCCCTGAGTGCTGAGTTCGAAGCAGTGTTGCGCCCCGTCGCCGCCCGGAGGAGGAAGCGCGCCGCGTCCGGTCAAGGAATTGACGACGTTCTGGTTTCTGATCGCCCCCGTGGTCCAATCGAACGCCCCCCCAGGAGTTTCCCAGTAGATGGGATATATACCGTGGCTACGGGCGGAATCAACAACGTATTTGTTCCAATAGGTCGTGGAGGCATTGTTCAAGTTAACGTCCGCACCGGTGAGATTCGAGCGCGGGAACGCGCCGAACTCGCCGAGGATTACGGGTATACCCTTGCTGGTGAACTTGTTATACATTTTGCGGAACTCCGCATCCGTGTAGGCTTCTTCGCCCCAGGTAGCGTTGCGGGAGGGATTGGTGGCGGAGTGATAACCCTGCCCCCAGAAGTAGAACATGTTACCCCACGACTGATCGGTGGGCATCAACGTAAACTGGTAGGGTGTGTAGTAGTGGACTTCGACCATCAGACGACCGGGTGTGGGATCGTTGGGTAGGGTGTTCATCAACGAATCGGTCAAGGTGATGTCGGTGTTGGGTCCCTGTACCACCAGCCAGCGAGAACTGTTGTTGCCTCCCTTGGAGCGGACCACATTGATGAAGGTCTGATAGTACGTCATCAACTCCGACAATTTGGCGGCGTTGTCAGCGGGCGGTTCGTTTGCGGCGGCAAAGAGCAGCCGATTGTTATAACCGGCAAAAGTGGTCGCGATCTGTGACCAGTATGAGTTCATCTTCGCGTTGATCGTGGGTTTCACGGTCCCGGTGAGATTGGCGTCCAGCCATCCGCCATCCCAGTGACAGTTGATAACGACGTGGAGGTTTCTGGCGAAACACCAGTCCACCACCTGCTTGACCCGCGCCATGTACGCAGGATCGATCTGATAGGTGGACTGGTTCGCATGGCTGTCCCAGGCACAGGGGATGCGAACAGTGTTGAATCCGGCATTGGCGACGGAGTTAATCAGTGCCTGAGATGCCGGTGGTCCCCAGCTTCCTTCGCCACTGGGCGGCTCCAGAGTATTGCCGAGATTCCACCCATGTGTCGGATTGGGTAGTTGCGCGAACGCAGTCGACGATAGCATCAGCAAAGATGCTGTCATCGTGATCCGAGCGATTGATCGACTGAACATATTTCTCATATTTCTCATTCCTTTACCGAGGAGGACTTGCCTTTTCTCTTCATTGATTGACGTCTGTGGTGGGCAAGACAGGTGATAACACGTGATATTTCATGGACGTGTTCATAGTAAGGAGGAGATCATTTCTAAAAACGCAATAATAGCAATAATCTCCTGTGTTGAAATCGTTTGCGCGCTAACGTGATTTCATGGAATCGGGTGTCTTCCCTCTCTCAGACGTTTGACCTTTCAAACAGCACGCTTTAGAGATCGAGGCAGGTAAAACAGTCAACATTGATACCGTCTTTGATGTTCATCGTTACGGAGTCTCTTTGTATTAACGCTATTCGCCGTATCGACAACGACACGCTGTAGAGTTCCTATATCCGGCAGTGCTTCCGTTCACAACCATAGTCTCTGTTTTGGTGTATATGGTTAATCAAAAATATCGCAGATTCGATGATCTGTCAACCATCATCAGCGAATCCTTCCCTGGTAATATTGCTGATGAAAAGATGGTATCATCGTTGTTGCCTGGAGAAACTGGTGGAATGGGCATAGGGATATTCAATCAGGAGCGGGAATACTCCTTTGGGAGAGTGTCACTTTTTGGAGTCGGATTAGCCTGGTTATGCCCATATATGGATATGATTCTTGCATCCTTACGTCGTCGGATGATGTAAATCCCGCAGACCTCCCGAAACTTCGGGGTGATCCAACATTATGAAAACGAAAACACTGCTGACGATGGCACTTGTCTTGATGGCCCCGGTCGCGTTCGCCCAGAGCGACTCCCGACTGGATGTCGACTTTCAGGCACCGACTCATCCCCGGTCCTCGCTGGCCACATTCAGCGTCGGCTCGGACCGCGCAATGATCTTCCTGCGCCCGGAGCACCAGCGCGACCTGCTCACGCTCCAGAAGGAGGTCGGCTTCCGCTACCTGCGCTGCCACGGACTCTTCAATGAGGAGATGAAGGTCGTCTCTCGTAACGCGGACGGTACCCTCCGATTCGACTGGACCAATGTGGATGCGTTCGTTGATCAGCTCCGAAAAGCCAAACTGAAGCCGTTCTTCGAACTCGGCTTTATGCCGGAACCGATTGCCAGCGGGAAACAGACGATCTTCTGGTGGAAAGGGAACGTGACCCCGCCCGCCCGAATGACGGAGTGGACACTCCTGGTGGAAAGCTTCGCCCGTCACCTGATCGCCCGATACGGCATCCGCGAGGTCCGAAGCTGGTACTTCGAGGTCTGGAACGAACCGAACCTGGACGGGTTCTGGACCGGTGGGCAGCAGGGGTACTTCGAACTCTACGCCGCATCCGCGCGGGCACTGAAAAAAGTGGACACCGGTCTGCGTGTGGGCGGACCGTCCACGGCGGGTTTAGCCTGGATTCCCGAACTGGTCGCATACTGCAAGAAAAACGACCTTCCCCTGGACTTCGTCTCCTCCCACGCCTACGCCGCGATGCAAGGCTTTCTCGATGAGAAAGGTCAGGGTGGGGGGACCGTGCTGGACACCAGCCCCGACGCGCTCATTGGGGGCTTTCGCCAGTCAAAGAAGAATGTACCACCCAGAATGCCGTTTTTCATCACCGAATGGGGACCGAGCTACTCGCCGCGTGACCCGATTCACGATAGCTATGTCTGTGCCCCGTTTCTTCTGGACAAGATACGAAACAGCGAAGGACTTGTGGACGGTCTCTCCTACTGGACCTTTTCCGATCAGTTTGAGGAACCCGGACCGCCGAACAAGCCGTTCCATGGCGGCTTCGGGTTGCTGAATGTGGATGGTCTGCGCAAGCCAGCGTTCTTTGCCTATTCGATTCTTGCTCGACTGTATTCCGAGGAGCTTTCGACCGGTCCCGCCAGGGCGATTGTTACGAAGAAGGGCAAGGCACTGCGCCTGGTTGTCTGGGATTACACGCCCTACAAACAGGACGCGCCCAATGAGCCTTACTACCACCGGGATCTTCCGCCCAAGGATCTGGGAAACATGACCATTGCGATCCGTAACGTGCCCAACGGGACTTACCATGTCCGGCGGCAAGGGGTCGGCTACCTGTGCAACGACATCTATGGCTTCTATTCCCGGTCGAAGAGTCTCCCGGCGACGGGTGCGCATCTTGCACCGGAAACGCTCAAGAGTCTCCAAGCCCTGTATACGCCGGAAGAGCGGATAGCCGATCTTGTCGTCAGGGATGGCACCGGGCGACTTACCCTGCCGATGCGCACGAACGATGTTTGGTTCCTGGACATCGAAAAGGCGAAATAGGTTTTTAGGAATTTATTGACGAATGCGAACTCGCTCGCCATTCTTTGCGCCGTCAGCATCGTTGCCGGGAATGTCCCTTCCCGGATGACTACGGCAGACCCAACCACTGGAGGTAAATCTTTGTCAGGCACTATACCCTACTCGTCGCTACATATAATCGCCCCGGACGACTCCGAGGCAGTCATCGTGGAGAAGGCAGCAAAGGTCCTGCCGCGACCGAACCAGACCGCCTGGATGCGGCTGGAGCGGACCTTTTTTATCCACTTTGGTCCGAACACGTTCCGTGGGGTCGAGTGGGGGAGCGGACAGGAAGACCCTTCGCTCTTCAACCCGACCGCCTTCGATGCCGATCAGTGGATACGTGCGGTAAAGGAGGCGGGTGGACGCCAGGTCGTTCTGGTCTGCAAGCACCACGACGGTCTGTGCCTCTGGCCGAGCCGCTACACGAAACACTCCGTAGTCTCCAGCCCCTGGGAGAACGGGAAAGGCGACGTGGTCGGAGCCGTCGCCAAAGCCGCCCATAAGTATGGAATCCGGTTAGGGGTATATCTCTCCCCGGCGGATCTGTACCAGTTGCGGACCAATCCGAAGAACCCGGCGGGATATTGCGGCAACGAGAGCCCGCATGTCCTCTCCGTGATTCCGACCGACCCGGCAAACTTTAAGAGCGATCCCGGTAAGAGACGGACCCCTCCCGACAGTTTCCAGAGCTATTCGTACACGGTGGATGATTACAACCGCTACTTTCTGAACCAGCTCTACGAACTCCTGACAGAGTTCGGTCCCATCCACGATGTCTGGTTCGATGGCGCGAACCCCGATCCGAGCGTCCATGAAACCTACGACTACGCCGCCTGGTATGACCTGATCCGCAAGCTCCAGCCGGAGGCTGTCATCACCGTCAAGGGACCGGATGTGCGCTGGGTCGGCAACGAAGGCGGCGTCGGACGCACCACCGAGTGGAGCGTGATCCCGCTCCCGACGGCACCGGAGAAATACGATTGGCGGGATATGCAAAACGACGATCTGGGAAGCCGTGCCCGGCTCGTGCCCGGCTCGCATCTCTGGTGGTATCCGGCGGAGACGAATACCACGATTCTCAACGGCTGGTTCTGGTCTTCCGAGAAGCACCCGCGTTCCGCGAGCGAGCTGATCGATGTCTACTACCAGTCGGTGGGGCGTAACAGCAACATGCTGCTCAACCTTTCGCCGGATGATCGCGGTCTGGTTCCCGACGACCAGCTCATGCCGCTCCGCCAGATGACGCAGGTCGTCGATCAAACCTTCGCCCAGGATCTGTCTGCCGGAGGAACCCTCACTGCCGACAGTGCCGAACCCGGCCACTCCGCTACTTTCGCGCTGGATAAGAACCTCGATAGCTGGTGGGAAGCCGCCGCCGGACAGACGACAGCGACACTCACACTGAAATTGCCCGACACCGTCACATTCGATGTCGTTTCGTTGCAGGAGGCGGTGGATCACCGTAGCCAGCGTGTCGAGTCGTTCGCCATCAATATCCCGGACGGCGCGGACTGGAAGCAGGTAGAGCAACAGACCACGGTCGGGTACAGGCGACTTTTACGCCTGAGTGCGCCCGCCAGTACCGACCAGGTGCGTATCCGAATCACCGGCTCCCGACGGGAGCCGACGCTCGCAGCCATCGGTCTTTTTAAGCAGACGATACTCGCGCCTGCGCCCGACATCTCCGAGCGCGACGGCGACGGGTCGGTGACACTCAGCAGCCCGACGGGGCAGCGTATCGTCTATACCACCGATGGCAAGATGCCGACGTCGCGTTCTGCCGTCTACCAGATACGCATCTCCCTTCCCGAAGGGGGAACGATCACGGCTGCCATGCTG
>JACMIS010000525.1 GCA_014381035.1 Armatimonadota bacterium | reverse complement strand
TCGATCCCGACCAGCCCCTTACCCCGCTTTAACGCCGCCTCGACCGAATCCGCCAACCGCTTCTCCACCCCCGGCTTGATGACAATCCTATCGAGAACAATATCGATGTCGTGGTTCTTATAGCGATCAAGTTCAATGTCCTCGGTGATCTCGCGCACCTCGCCGTCCACGCGCACCCGTACGAAGCCTTCCTTCTTGATGTCCTCCAACTCCTTGCGGTACTCGCCCTTGCGCCCACGGATGACCGGCGCGAGAACTTGAAGCCTGGTTCCTTCGGGGAGTTCCATTATTTCGTCCGTGATTTGACTGGGTTGCTGTTGGGTGATCGGTCGCCCGCAGTTATAGCAGTGCGGTTTGCCGACGCGGGCATACAGGAGGCGCAGGTAGTCGTACACTTCGGTGACGGTGCCGACGGTGGAACGCGGGTTGCGCGAGGTGGATTTCTGGTCGATGGAGACGGCGGGCGAGAGTCCGTCGATGCGGTCGACGTCGGGCTTGTTGAGATTGCCGAGGAACTGGCGGGCGTACGACGAGAGCGATTCGACGTAGCGGCGTTGCCCTTCGGCGTAGAGGGTGTCGAACGCGAGCGAGGATTTGCCGGACCCGGAAAGCCCGGTGATGACGACCAGTTTGTCGCGGGGTATGTCGAGGCTGATGTTTTTTAAGTTGTTCTGCCGCGCACCACGGACGCTGATATATCCGGTGCGGGAGGGGGTGTTCGCGGAAATCGCTTGGGGCGATTTCGCTGCGGCGACAATATCGTCGGGGGCGGTGGGGGGCGTTTTGGGCATAGTAGTAAATACAACGAAGGCGAACGTTCGTTCCCCTGTTTTGAGTATTGTACCTGCTTTCTGGTTGGGTGGGCAACGCGGTTGGAGTTCTTTTTGTCCTCCCGGACGGGGCCAACCTTACGTTGCATCGTTGTTACCTGCGGTGCTGGTTAAGGGAGCGGACTACATATTTGATAGGGGAGTTAAGCAAGCTAAAGATGGATATGTGCCATGTTACAGCGATACTGAACCATATCTTTACTCGCATTAAAGTGGGACATAGTGCGGGCGAAGGATAGTCCTACCTGTGACGCCCATTGTATTCCGGTCTTGGGTATCTGCAAACATCCCCCGAGGTACCTAGCCTCCTCTTCTTGTTTTTTATCTGGGTTGCCACCGGTTAGTACAGAAGTTAAATCATTGCTGGCATGACCGAGCAACAGGTGAGCGAGTTCATGCATCAATGTCGACTGACGGCGGGTAGGTGATTGATTGGGATGAATCAGGATCATTGGATCGATGTCGGGGCCTTGCATAAGGCAACCCCAGACTTTCTGTTGTATCAAGAACACTTCACACATCTCTGTGGAAAAGGTAGATACTTCGTTAGGCGTAATGATTTTAACACCATGACTCGCGGCGAGTGCTTCGCCTGAGAGCGGAGCATAGCCGGGTAAGCCGAGGTTTCGTCGCTCCTCAGCTGCTATCTTTTCACAGCGGTTCCGAAAGTCTGCCGTCAACTCTATCACTTCGGGTGTGTTCTAATCCTTTTCATTTTTTTCTTTACGTCCGAACTGATCATATGCCGCTGTCACCAGAGCGGCGAGTACGTTCGCTGTTGCCGGGTCGAGGTTTTTGTCCGCCCTTAATTGCAGGGTTATCTGGTCGCCAGACGATTTTTTCGGCGTCTCTCCTTCTTGGCTAAATAGCTCCGCCGGGGCAACTTCCAACCAATCACATAGTAGAAGGAACGTCTCCATATCGGGTGTTTTGGCATTCTCGACCCGTGACAAGGTGGATGGTGACAGGTTGCCGATCTCCGTCGCAGTGTCACGCAGGTTTCTGTTGCCACGCTTCGCTCTCACCATTGTTGCTAGACGCTCGATGTTTAAATCGCTCTTCATTGTTTCTTTAATGATTTATCTGTTGCTTATTTGACACGCCACGAATATGGGTGTACAATCTCGCAATCAACACGTAAGACATATGTTTCTATAGTAACACAAAAAATAATTCCACGCCGAATTTCCGAAGGATAGGTTGCCAAAAGAGTATCCCATGGGTGATGTCTATCCAACACGTGCTAGGTGGTGTAACGGAGAAGGAGAAAGATTTGAAAGAGTTAGAGGACGAAGTTTTTCCCGCCCCAAACAATCTATTTTTGTTTTTGCTTGTCGGACTGGAGGCACAGCGCGAACAAGAAGCGGGAATAGGAAACAAGTCGAAGCACTTTTATCCCTACCCGGATACGCTTCGTGTCGCGTGGAACGCGCTCGGCTACCACGGGTTGACATCGGCAATGGTCGCCGTGCCTCGCACATTGTCGGGCTTGCGCAAGCGTTGTACTCGCCCGGTCGGCGAGTGGCTTCCCCCCGCGTTGATTCCCTCCGACTTTCCGTCGAACGCCCCGATACTTTATCCTGGTTCCGCAATAGAACTCTCCGATGCCGCCGCAGGTTTTTTGAACGACCGCATTTTCGCTGACACCGACTTTGCCAAAATCAAACTGCATGACGCTCCGCGCCTGAACCGTTTTTTGGAGAATCAACGCTTCGTCGAGTTGCTGAAACGGCTCCGCGCCAAGGTGTGGACGCCCGCCCTTCAAGCGGAATATGTGGAGTTGCGTCGCTTCCTCATAGAAAATCCGTATACCACGCGTGCCATTATCGGTCGAGTTTTCGCCTCCGCGTCTGCTCTGTCTCCGGCTGACGTTGGTAAGTTATATGAGTCGTGCTATCCGAACGAGATGTATTATCGGTGCGAGAAATGTGGCTTATTGCGCACCATCGCGAGCAATCGCCTTGTCGGATCGAAGCCGGACGTTTGCACCGACCACGCTTATGATGCACCCCATGTCCACCGCGTCCCGTGGGAAGAAGGCATGTGCCGTCTTGTCCCTGGGGTCCATACCCGTGTCGCTCTGCATGGGATCGCGGAGGTCGCTCTGTTTGACCAACTTCACGCGATGCAACAAAAGTATCCGAAACGTATCCGATCGGTGGAGGAGTGGGCAAGCATAGATGGCTATGATCTGCGCATCGTTTTCGCGGACGATACTATTTGGGCGGTAGACATCAAGGATTTTGCCGACCCACACCGTTTATCGAGTGAACTAACCGGAATGGGTGTCGGAGCTGACCATGCCCGCTTCGACCGGGCATTCTATGTCGTACCGAAGCGCCGGTTGACAACGAATCCGAACTACCTGAATGATTCACGCGCGGGCGCGAATAAATTGCCTGCCGACTACCAACTCTGTGACGACGAAATTTTTGTCGCTCTGGTATCGGAGTACCGACCGAAGAAGGAGACACCCGCATGAGCCGAACCACATTTTGCGATCCGCCCGACGGCTGGAATGAGCGCATCCTGAATTTAGCGGGGCAAGGGTTGCCTCGCACGACTGCTCGCACTTTGCTTGCCGTCGAATTATGCTTTCGCCTTGTGGAATTTCTGGATCGGACGGACGAGGCAGTCGGCGTAATTCCCGCGCTTCTTTCCGGTATTCCCCTTCATGGAGTCGAATGGTCGGATGAACAACGCCGTGCCATTGCTAACGTCAGACAGATTGCTCCATATGGCTCGACTTCCGCATGGCGGAACGCTTTAGAGGCATACGCAAATATTCCTGAAGAGTGGCGACATTATCAGTTTCCCGATCAGCCCGTCCCACAAGCCGAGTCCGAAGATGACGATCTACCGGAATCGCGCATCGGGCGTACCGGATGGCTGGTGTGCGTACTTGCCCGATCCGATGGTGAGCGACGACATCCG
>JACMIS010000524.1 GCA_014381035.1 Armatimonadota bacterium | reverse complement strand
GCCCTGGGTCTCGCCACTCCGACCGCGATTCTCGTCGGCACGGGCAAGGGCGCGGAGAATGGCGTTCTGGTCAAGGGCGGCGCGGCACTCGAACGGGCGCAGGCATTGACGACCATCGTGCTGGACAAAACCGGCACGGTGACACAGGGTAAGCCGTCGCTGACGGACATCGTTACATTCGGCAGTGCGTCGGAGTCGGAACTGCTCCGCCTGGTGGCGTCCGCCGAGCGTGCCTCGGAGCATCCTCTGGCGGAAGCCATCGTTCAAGGTGCCCAGGAGCGCGGCATTACGCTCGCGCCGGTTTCCGACTTCGCCGCCCTTTCGGGGCTTGGCATCCGTGCGACCGTGGACGCGGTCCCGGTTCTGCTCGGGAACGCCCGCCTGATGGAGGAACACGGCGTCGCCGTTCCCGAAGCCGCGCATGAAGTCTCAGAGCGACTCGCGGACGAAGGCAAGACGCCGATGTTCGCGGCGACCGGAGATACTTTCGCCGGGATCATCGCGGTCGCCGATACGATCAAGCCGGAGGCGAGAGAAGCGGTCGCCGCACTCAAAGCGCAAGGACTGACAGTTGTTCTGCTCACGGGGGACAACCGGCGAACGGCGGATGCGGTGGCGAAGCAGGTCGGCATCGAAACCGTTCTCGCCGGGGTACTACCGGACGGGAAGTCGGCGGAAATCGCCCGGCTACAGAGCGCGGGGCAGGTGGTCGGCATGGTCGGGGACGGGATCAATGACGCGCCCGCGCTGGCGAAGGCGGACGTCGGCATCGCCATCGGCACCGGGACGGACATCGCCATTGAGGCGTCGGACATCACCCTCTTGCGGGGTGACCTGCGCGGCGTCGTGACCGCCATCGCGCTGTCCAAAGCGACACTGCGAACGGTGAAACAGAACCTGTTCTGGGCGTTCATTTACAACGCGGTCGGCATCCCGGTCGCGGCGGGACTGCTTTACCCGCTCACGGGCTGGCTCCTGTCGCCGATCCTCGCGAGCCTCGCGATGAGTTTGTCGTCGGTTTCCGTGGTCACGAACAGTTTGCGACTGCGCGGGTTCCGCGCGACCGGTCTGAAACAAGGAGAAATCTGATGGATACGAATGCGATAATGGTTCTCGTCGGCGGCGTCTTATTGATCGCGCCGACGCTGTGGTTTTTCTTCGGTGAGCGCGAGAAAGCAGCCGCGAAAGCCGATACCTCCGGGGTGCCGCAGATAGAAATCGTCGTCAAGGGCGGGTACTCGCCGGATACGGTTGCTGTCCGGCAGGGCGTCCCGGTCCGCCTGAATTTTCGGCGCGAAGAAACATCGTCCTGTTCGGAACAAGTGGTGTTCGGGGACCTGGGGATTGTCCGGGACCTGCCCGCGTTCCAGACGACGGCGGTGGAGTTCACCCCGGACAAAGCGGGCGAGTTTTCGTTCACCTGTGGCATGAATATGTTGCGTGGCAAGTTGATCGTGCAACCATAAAAAAAGAAAATCTACCAGTGGATCTTGCTGTCGCCGCCG
>JACMIS010000523.1 GCA_014381035.1 Armatimonadota bacterium | reverse complement strand
TCTGGACGGCGCGTTGGAGTTGGTCAAAGAGTTCACCGAAAAACCGACCGCCGCGATCATCAAGCACGCCAACCCGTGCGGGTGCGCGATGGCGGACGCCCTTTCCGAAGCGTTCGTGCAAGCCCGCGCCGCCGACACGATCTCGGCGTTCGGCGGCATCCTCGCCGTAAACCGCCCGTTAGACGCCGCGACCGCCGCCGCGATCACGGAGCCGAATAACTTCTTCGAGTGCGTCGTCGCGCCGGGCTACGAGGAAGGCGTCGTCGAAACGCTGACCACGAAGCGCAAATGGGGCGCGAACCTGCGGCTGTTGGAAGTCGCGCCGTTTTCCGGTCCCGGCAAGGACGGTTTCACGGTGAAACAGATCGTCGGCGGGCTTCTCGTTTCCACCCGCGACTACCGACCGCTCACGGACACAGACCTCCAATTCCCGACCGACCGCAAGCCGACCGAAGCGGAAATTGCCGAACTCCTGTTCGCGTGGCGCGTGGTCAAGCACGTCAAGTCGAACGCGATTGTGATCAGCAAGGACGGGGCATTGCGCGGCGTCGGTGCGGGGCAGATGAACCGCGTGCGCTCGGTGCGCCTCGCGGTCGAGCAAGCGGGCGATCACGCGAAAGGTGCCGCCCTCGCCTCGGACGCGTTCTTCCCGTTCGCCGACGGTCCGGAAACCGCCGCGAACGCGGGCGTAACGTCCATCATCCAGCCCGGTGGTTCGGTCCGCGACGCCGAAACCGTCGCGCTGTGCAACGAACGCGGCATCGCGATGGTGTTTACGGGGGTCCGCCACTTCCGACATTAGCAAAGGCAGAATCTGAAATGATCGCGAAACTCGACATCCATTCTTTTTTTCGCCCCCTGCAACCCACGGTCGCCGGTGACGATGAAACGGTACGTTACCGCGAACTCTTGCCGGACTCCCGGCTGCGACCCTTTGTTTTTTGCTACTGGCAACTTTCTACCCGTCAACGTTTGGAGGAGCCGTTCCTCTACCGGGTCGTGGCTGACGGGTGTATGGATGTCTTCATAGACAGGAACGATCCGTCGAAAAATTATCTCATGGGTTTTTCGACGAAGCACACAGAGTTCGCGCTTACCGGGAATTTTCATTACATCGGGATCCGGTTTCTGCCGACCGCGTTGCCACTGATTTATCGGATGGATGCCTCTCAACTGACGGACCGGGTCGAATCGTTAGAACAGGTGCTCCCCGGCGTCGCGAACGACTTAGCCAACCTACTCTCTGAACAGCGGTCGATGGATTCAATAAAAACAGCGTTAGACACGTATCTTCTGCGAGCCCTCTCGGATTCTTCCCCGAAAATACAAGCACCACTTTTTCGTGCGATTGACACCATCCTCCAATCCCAGGGGAATCTGACTCATGGACAGGATTTAGATAGCGGCATCAGTGCGCGTCAACTACGACGTCTGTTCGCATTATTTGTCGGCGACAGTCCCAAGGTTTTTAGCCGGGTCGTTCGTTTTCAACGGCTGTTGTATCTGCAATCGCTAGATCAAACCCGCAATAACGAGAAGTTATACTACTCGCTCGGCTACTATGATCAGGCACACTTCATCAAGGAGTTTAAGAACTTCTACGGTCAGACTCCGTTCCATGCGACACGGTCTTGAAAGTGCTCCCTGCGGAGAGCATATTTGTCCATTTTTTACAATACGACACAAACTGTACCTTGTAAAATCGAGACAACACGGAACAATTACCACGGATAGGAACAACCGCATGAAAATGAACGCAGGCATCGTGACCCCGAAGTTACGCGAGACGAAAGAGTTTTATCAGAGATTCCTTGACTTCGGCGTCACATTCGAGAGTGATTGGTTTCTGCTGATGCACACCCCGAACCGGGAGGCGGAAATCAGCTTCCTGTTGCCAAACCATCCCAGCCAACAGCCTCTGTTCCAGAAAGGTTTCGCAGGCAAGGGGATATATTTGACCATCGAGGTGGACGATGTGGATAAAATGTATCAAACGCTCAAGAAGCGGGGGGTCGCGATAAAGATAGAACTTCGCGATGAACCATGGGGAGATAGGCACTTCGCCATCGAAGACCCGAACGGGGTAGGGATTGATCTGGTCAAACACTCGCCCCCGAACGGCGCACCGACCTGATCACCCGACAACATTATCCGACAACCCAGCGATCTAAAACAGCAACTTGTGCTTGCGCATACCGATGCCGAAGAGCAAGCCGATCCCGGCGAGGTTTGCCCATGCCGCCGAGCCGCCGAAACTCATGAGCGGGAGCGGGACGCCGACGACGGGCATGATCCCGGTGGTCATGCCGATATTGACGAGCAGGTGAAATGCGAGCAAGGAGACGACGCCGGACGCGATGAGGCGCCCGAGAGGGTCGTCGCACTGGGCGGCGATAGCGCACCCCCGGTACAGGATCACACCGTAGATGGAAAGCAGGACGCAACCGCCAACGAACCCGGTTTCCTCGCCGACAACCGTGAAGATAAAGTCGGTGTGATTTTCGGGGATGAAACGGTTGTTGGTTTGCAGACCCTTCAGGTAGCCCTGACCGCGCACCGAGCCGCCGCCAATCGCGACCAGACTTTGCAGGACGTGGTATCCCTTGCCCTTCGGGTCGGAAAGCGGGTTGATAAAGGTGTGAACCCGCTCTTTCTGATACGATTTCAGCAGATTGAATTGCCAGGCGAAACCGAACAGTAGAATCCCTGCCGCCGCGAGACCGACCAGGTGTTGCCATTTCGCCCCGGCGACGAACACGATACCCGCCCAAATGACGACGATCACGAGCGACGTCCCGAGGTCGGGTTGCTTCATGATCAACAGCGTCGGTAAAGCGATATGCGCGAGCGTCAACAGCAGGTAGGGGAACTGGCGTATCCGGCTCTCCATTTGCGCGACATGGCACGACAGCGTGATGATCGTCAGGATTTTGGCGAACTCGGACGGTTGCAGTTTGAAGTCCATGCCGGGGATCGGCAGTTGTATCCAGCGTGCCGCGCCCTTGACTTCCGGTGAAAACAGTTCCACGGCGACCAGGAGGGCGATATTGACGCCGTACAGGTATGGCACGTAGCGCGGCAGGTTGGCGTAATCCCGGCTTGCTACCAGACCACACACCCCGAGACCGACCGCGAAATAGATCCCTTGCCGCAGTGCTTGCCCGATACCGCCCCCCCTCGCGAACGTCGCGGCGTAGACGGCGGCAATCGAGAACGCCATCAGTACGAAGACGGCGAACAGCAGTGTTTTGTCAATGTTGCGGTATAAACGCCCTTCGATGAGTGGCATAAACGGGGTACCGATTCGTTATACGGCGGTTCCGTCCGGTTCGCTCCCGGCGACAGCCAGCCAGACGGCTCGGGCTTGGGATTCGGTGTCGGTCAGGGTGCCGTCGGTGTGAACCACAAAATCTGCACGGCGTGCCTTCTCGGTATTCGGGAGTTGTGCGGAAAGTCGTTCGGCGATCTGTTCGGGGGAAAGCAGGGGGCGTCCGGCGAGTCGTTCGCGCTCCTGTAATCGCGCCGCCTGCGTCTCGGGCGTGCAGACGACGGCGAGCGTGGCGTCGAACAGCGGACCGCGCTCCTTTTCGAACAGAAGCGGGACTTCGTAGGCGAACAGCGGAGCGTCGGTCATCGCGCGTGCTCTTTGGATCGCGGTTTGCATCTCGACAAAGATCGCCGGGTGCATGATTCCTTCGAGTCGAGCACGGGCGGCGGCATCGCCGAAGATGCGGGCGGCGAGTATGGCGCGGTCCAGCGTCCCTTCCGGGGATCGGGCGTCGGGGAACGCCGCGAGGACCGCCGCCAGCGTCGCAGAGCCAGGTAGCACCACGGTGCGGGCGTCTTCATCGGCGGAAGCCGTTCGCGCCCCCCACTGCGCGAACAGGCGCGTCACGAACGATTTCCCGCAAGCGATCCCGCCAGTGATTCCCAGGACTTTCATCGTTAGGTGGTTGGGTGATTTAGTGGTCAGATGATTGGGGGCTATACCAGGAAGTTTTCCGTATCCCAGTCACCCGATGAGGGAAACGCCGCTGTGAACCATTCACAGCGGCGTTTCCGGTTTGTTTGAAGTCTATTTCTCTTCTTCGGTGGTTCCTACGGATTCGATCTCGGCTCCGGCCTCGGCTTCAATGACTTCCGCATCGGCTTCCGCTTCCGGTTCGGCATCGAAGTCAATGTTATCGAGGTCTTCTTCCTCTTCTTCATAGCGACGACCGCGCTTCTTAGCCGCGCCCGCCTTGGGAGGCTTGCCACCGCCGGTAAACATGTCGCCAAACATATCTCCCAGCGTCAGACCGCCACCGCCGCTACTATAGCTGTTGCTCCAGCCACCCACCGGTGCCACGCCACCCTCTTCCTCGAAACTACCCCGTCGCTTTTTGTCACGCTTGCCAGCACGACTCGCATCGGACTCGGCAGCGGGTTCGGTTCCATCACCGGCAGGGCGAAGCGGTTCGGTGTCGCGTTGCAGAGCGCGGAGCGAGAGCGTGATGCGACGCTCTTCGGCGCGCACATCGATCACCTTCACCTGAACCATCTGTCCGACTTCTACCACATCGCTCGGCTTCGCGATACGTCGGTTCGCCAGTTCGCTGTTGGGGATGATACCCTCAATGCCGCCTTCCAGCGCGATAAATGCGCCGAACTGCACCAGACGGGTCACCTCACCCTCAACCGTGTCATTGACATGATACTTCTCGCCCGCCGCCAGCCACGGGTCGGGGAGCAGGTCGCGCATACCGAGCGAGACGCGTCCTTGATCCAAGCTGAGTTTGAGGACCTTGACTTCGACTTCCTGTCCGACCTTGACGACATCGGAAGGATGCTTGATGCGCGTCCAGGACATTTCGGAGACGTGCAACAGTCCGTCGATGCCGCCGAGGTCGACGAACGCCCCGTAGTCCGTCACACGGCGGATAACCCCGGTACGTACTTGCCCCTCGGTCAGCGCACTGATCGTGGTCTGCTTTTGTTGCTCGCGCTCTTCTTCCGTCGCCAGACGGTGCGACAGAACGACCTTGCGTCCGCCGCGATCCACTTCGAGCACCTTGAGCGGAATGCTCATCCCGACGAACTTGTCGAGATTCTTGAGCTTGCCGTTGCCGACGTGCGATGCGGGAACGAAACCACGGACGCCCAGGTCAACCACGAGACCGCCCTTGACACGCTCCTGTACCGACGCGGTGACGACCTTGCCTTCGTTCATCGCGACGATCAGGTTGTCCCAGGTCTTCTCGAAGTCGGCACGCTTTTTGGAAAGCAGGATGTTTCCTTCACGCCCTTCGGGGTCGAGAACGAGTACTTCGATCTGCTCATCAATCTTGACGACTTCGAGGGGATCGTTGAACGGTTCGCGGGAAAGCTCGGAAAGGCGGATGATGCCTTCCGATTTCGCGCCGATGTCGACGAGAACACCTTCTTTCGGATCAATCTTGACCACGGTTCCCGTGACAACCTGTCCGGCGCGGAACTCGGAGCCGCCGCCGCCCTCTTCAT
>JACMIS010000522.1 GCA_014381035.1 Armatimonadota bacterium | reverse complement strand
AGCGAGCGGACGAACGGCACCGGGCAGGTCCTGACCCGCCACATCGCGGACGCTTACGGCAATACATCGGCATACGACGCGGTCGGAACGCCACTCGCGCAACTCTCCGACCCGTACAGCGGCTTCGGCGGCAAGTATGGCTATTACACGGATGTTGAGACGGGTTTGATCCTCTGCACGTTCCGGTACTACGACCAGAATACCGGACGGTGGATAAACCAAGATCCGATAAGATATCAAGGCGGCGTCAACTTGTACGGCTATGTCGCAGGGAACCCTATAAATGCAGTAGACCCAAGCGGGCTTGTTGCTTATGTGTACGTGTGGTACGGGAAGTCAGGCAGTGCGAACAACTTTCCAGATTACATCGGAAACGATACCTTTGGGACACATGGTGCAGTCATTATCAACTCACCCATAGGACTGATCTCCGTATCATTCACGAAAGGTTCTGGCCTCGTTCCCTATAAAGATGGCTCTATCAACGTCAAAGCTGGCGATAGTATTGATCCTTATAACCCATCGTCATTTTATGGGGCAAGTGATTCTGAAGTTTATGGCTATGGTATGAAGACCTCGCCCGAACAAGATACTAAGATGGTCAAAAGATTATTGCAGATATTAGGGTATAAATCGTGGAAGTCGTTCGCAAAGGATCTCAAGGCAAGTCGGAACGATCTTGACGTCGCAACAGGTGGTTATAACTTGGTAGGGTACAACTGCACAAAATTATCCGCTGACATACTGCGACATGGAAATCGAATCCCACCTAGTTTATTCATGTCAGTCCCCCGTGTTTTTGACTCTGTACTAGATGCTCGTGCTGACATTGGAACAAACTACTGGCACATCGTAAACAAGCCGTGAAACGCCTCGGGCAACATATGAGGTAGAATTCTTGGATGACATCTTGTAGCGGGTAAATTCTGATGGACCGTGTGATGGAACCTACCATGCAAATGGGCTAAAGCGAGGAGACATTGTTTCCATGAAGACAGGGCACTTTTTGATCGATGATCGCTACCCGAGTCAGTCCAACGAGGACGGATGGTGTATTGTTGGTGAGGGGAGTAACAGAGTCAAACTGACAGTGCCTACGGCTTATTTACCCGTCGCTCCAACTAATGGGCATTTCTGGAGCCAAGAGGGCAACGAAATTTCCCTGGTTAACGTGTCTGGTAAGACTGTCCAAAAGTTGGAATGTGCGCAGGTCGCGATAGCGATAAGCCATCTTTCACCTGACGTCACTTTGATAAGCACAAGTAATTCATGGATTATCGTAGATAAAAAGCACTGTAAGATTTTTGCAACGAATACAGGTCGGAGCGTTCCTCTTTTCTTCGATGGTGAGAATATCATATCTATAGCAACAACAAAAGCGAGAAGTGACATATACCGCTATAGTTGCAGACCAAAAGACTTGCGGAAGATCAACAGTGTGGATAATGTCAAGTTCTATACATACCACGTCGCTCATAAAAAAATAGTATTCCTTAGGTACGACGATACAGTTTTGTCAACCGATTTTGAAACTGCGTATGCCACCATACATCGAGGTAAGATTTCCAGAAAACGCTTCGACGGAGCCATAAAGTGCATAGCATTATATGACGCTGGACGATCAATGATATTAGCTCGGTTGCAGACGAAGCTACTGTTCGGAATTTCCAAAGATGCTGATTATGTAAGGTATTATGGCTACACGCTCCAATCAGGAGAGACTTTTTCCTTGACTGGGTTCCCTGAGTTCAGTCGACCGATTTATATATCGATGTATAATCCCAGTAGGTGACCATTCACTATATGTGTAATGTGGGGACGGACTCATCGATACGCAGGATGTTTGTCATTACGAGCCGCTGAATACGCGAACGCATTGCACGCTCCAGAAATTCCCGATGAGTGTGCCACTGCACATAGAGGTAGTATCCAACGACGGTCCACTGAATTTGGACTCGGCACACGGTTCGGCTAATACGGGGATGCCAAACTGTTCCCACGCCTATCCACACCGCTACTATAATTTAGCATTTTTATCCCTTCATGTACCGCCGGATCGCGAGCACCGACCCCGTTCCGCCGAGTATCGCCCCGCTCAGTAGCAGGTATGCCGTGACCGCGACGAAGTCTACCGGCGTCGCGTAGGGCGTGAATTGCGGCAGGTTTCCGGTGATCAAGCCGCCGACGTATTGCCCCATGCTCCATAGCGTCAGTGCTGCGATCCCGCCACCGGCGAGTCCGTGCAGGAAACCCTCCAATAAGAGCGGCAGGCGGATGAATGCCGCACTTGCGCCGACGATCTGCATGATCTTGATCTCGCGGCGGCGCATGAACACGGAAAGGCGCACCGTGTTCGCGACCACGGCGAGTGCGGCTAACAGCAGGATCACCCCGGCGACGAGTCCCACGGTCCGTGCCACCCGCCCGAGGTGCAGGAATGTTTGCAGTTCCTGCTCCATCGCCTGTACTTCGTCCACTTCGGGGAAGCCGCCTATCGTGTCGGTGACGTTTTTTGCCGCGTCGGCGTCGGACAATCGCACGTTCAGCGTGTCCGTCATGAAGTTCGGGATGCCGGTCACGTCCAGCGCGGACGAGTCGGCTTGTTTCTGGAAGATCTCTTCGCGGGTCAGGAAGACGACACTTTCCACGCCGGGCAGGGCGGCGATCCGCTTCTGCAGTAGCCGCGCCCGGTCCCGCGCCACTCCCCGCCGGACGAAAACCCGCATCTCGAACTCGGAAAGCGCGTGATTGGTCGCCTCGCTCGCCTCATAGAACGCCAGCGCGAACGCCCCGATCAATGTCAGCGCGACGGCAATCGCCGAGATCGCCGCGACCGTCATCAGCGCGTGCCGCCGCAGGTTGCGCAGGGCTTCCCCGAGGAGGAAAGGGAGGGAGCGGGTCATGGGTTGTTACCCCTCCCCCCCGCCCCCTCCCCATTCGGAAATGGAGAGGGGGAGTAAGACAACGGAGGCGGAACATTTACCGACTTTCCCTACGACTCCCCCTCTCCATTTCCGAATGGGGAGGGGGCGGGGGGGAGGGGTACTCCGGCTAACTCGCATACGCATAAGCCCCCTCCCCGTCGTCCCGCGCGATGGTGCCGCGCTCGACCGCGATCACGCGCCGTCGGAGACGGTTGACGCTGGTTGCGTCGTGCGTAGCGATGACCACGGTCGCGCCGCGTCGGTTCGCTTCCAGTAGCACGTCCATGACGCCGGACGCGGTTTCGGGGTCTAAGTTGCCGGTGGGTTCGTCGGCGATGAGTAACGCTGGGTGGTTGACCAATGCGCGGGCGATGGCGACGCGCTGTTGTTCGCCGCCAGAAAGCTGGTGCGGGAACGCGTCGCAGCGGTGTGCCATGTTGACCAGATCCAGCACTTCGGGAATCCGCTTGCGATACTCGCGCCGATTCTGCTCCAGAACTTCGCACGCGAACGCGACATTTTCCCAGACCGTGCGATCGGGACGGAGTCCGTAGACCTGAAGCACGATGACCATCCAGCGCCGAAACGCGTGAACGACATAGGGATTCATCGCCGACAGATTCAAACCCGCCACTGTCACCGTGCCAGAAGTCGGCGCGACATCCCGATACAGAAGTTTGAGCAGAGTAGACTTGCCCGCCCCGGTAGGTCCGACGAGAAACAGAAAATCACCGTCGGGAACCTGAAGCGACACATCGCGGAGCGCGACGACCGCGCCAATACCTTTCGCGCCGGAGCGATAATGAACAGCAACTTGCGATAAGGAGATCATGCGGCGTCATTATACCGCGAGGGAAGGATCAGGGATCAGGGGATAGTGTTCGAAGTAAGAGGCGGTGAACCTATCGCCCTTCTCACTGATTAGCGTTCTCAACGTGTCCGTTGCCGTAACTGCATGTCGGGGATTCGCTTCCACTTCCTATGGTGTAATCGCCGCCGGAATCACATTTTGGGATTGTCTTCAAATAACTGATACCGTTCGGTGGATAAATATCCGCTTCTCCTATCAGGGTGTCGCGATCCTTGTTGTTATCCATCAGGAAGCAATCTTTTGCCCAATCAATCTTTCTGAGATTGTTGACGCACGCGTTTTTCCGCGCTTTCTCGCGTGCCTTCAGGAAGTTAGGAACAGCGATGGTAAGCAGGAGTCCGATGACGAGTATAACAACCATTATCTCGATCAGAGTGAAGCCGCGTTGATTGCAATGATTGCGATTGTTATAGTTAGTATTCATCGTGATTCTGTATCGGTTTTGCCATATATTCACGCTGTTTTGATATAGAATCGGTAAAAAGGCACCCTGCAGGTGAAAAATACAATCGTGGACAAAAGCAAGACGCTTTGCTTTCCAGAGAAAGCAAAGCGTCTTTTGTGAATCGGTGTTGCTACGTTTGCGATACGGTTTCGCTCACGCTAACAGAGATTACGGAGTAACAGCGGTAATGTCCTGTCCGTTGACCGAGTGCGGATAGTTGACCGATGT
>JACMIS010000521.1 GCA_014381035.1 Armatimonadota bacterium | reverse complement strand
TTCCTCGATGCAGATGAGCGGTGGCGGGGTAGGGTCACATAGGATCGCCAGCAGACACAGGTAACGCAGGGTGCCGTCGGAAAGCCGCTCGCAGGGTATCCGATAGTCATTCTCGATCAGATGAAAGCGAACGAACTGTGAGACGATCTCGAAAGAAATATCGGTCACCTCATCGTACAGGTCTCGCAGTCGCTCAAGGAGCACGCGCTTCGTCTTCGGGTTCTGCGAAAGTTGGTTCAGAAACAGGAATAGGTTCGAGAAATCCTCTTCCAGTCGGTCTGCGCGCCCCAAAACCGTCTGCGCCTGTCGCAGCGGCGAGTTTCGTCCGAATGTCCAATCACGGTAGATAGCAACTTTTCCGTACTGTTGAATCAAATAGCTGATTTCCGGATACTGATCTGGATCATTCCGTTGCGCCAGAATGGAGACGTTTGGTTCAATTGCTTCTTGCGCCAGTTGCCGGGGTCCGTTTTCACGTGCAACATTGATGAAATGATCGCCATTCGCATAGGCGTAGAAGTGTTGGCTTTCTTCCGGTTGAGGACCGGCATCTGCTATACCCACAAGCTCACCAGCCAGATGAAACTGTCGTTGCTCCGAAGCAAACTCTATAAAATGTTGCAAGGGTTGCTTCTCATTAAGATTGTTAAAAACAACAGTGAGTGTAGCATCCGTTGAAGGACCGCCCTTCCATATCCACTCCTCTGCGCCGCCCCCGCGCCGAATCACGCCCCCCAGACTATTATCTCGTGATGAAGTTGGAACAGGGCATGAGCGCAACAGCGAAATCGCCTCAATAACGTTAGATTTACCCGCCCCATTGGGACCAATCAGTATATTTAGCGGACCGAACACGATTCCTGGCGCATCGGGACCGAATGACAGAAAGTTTAGCATTCGCAATTTCTGCAACAAGGGTGCGGTATTTGGCATTACATTCGCTTTGCTATCCGATTTTGTCGCAACATCCGTCATCGTCTAAAAATCCTCTCCCTCGTCGTCGGTCGGGGCGTCGTCCTCGCCCGCGTCGCCGTCCAGTGCGTCTAACGTGTCTACCTCGTCCAAAGGAATCTGCGCCGACTCCTCCGAATCCGGAAAGGCATCGGGCAAAATCGCGTCGCGCACGTCTAACTTGCCGGTAACGACATCGGCAATCAGGCGGGTGCGGTACTCGCGGATGAGTTCGATTTCCTCACGGGTGCGAGAAATCGCTAGATTAGCTCCATTCAAGTTGCTACTAAGAAAATCAACTATGTCTCGCTGCCCTTGCAGTGTTGGTGGCAATGGCATGATTATTTCCTTCATTCGATTCAGACCAAGGTCCTGGTTAGTTGCTCCTCGCGTAAGCAGTTGCGATTGTTCGTAACAGTGAGATGAATTCAACGACAATGCGAGGTAGTCAGAATCAATGAGGCTATTGTTTACTTTGAGTACGGCAACGTGTACCCAAACTTGGAACGGGAAATCTAAATCTACGCAGCGAGCAATACCGGTCGTGCCACCCTTCGTGTATAGTACGTCTCCCACTTCAGGTTTCACACGCTTCGAAAACACTTCGAAATCTTGCTGTGATATGAACTTTGCATCATCAAAACTCCATCTATCAACCTTCACATTGCGTGCTGATATAAAAGGAACTCCTTCGTCTACATAGTTGGGTGAAACATGAGGACCATCTAATGCTTTATGGATGACTCTACGCAAAGTAACTACATTCCACTGCCTTGGTATAGCCGGGAACCATTCTATTCCGGACGGCTTCATCGGCGCATCGGGGTTGAGTCCCTTTGTCACGGCACCATGAATGATGGCTTGTTTCTGTTCGTTGAGCAGGACAATCAGCCGACGCTTGATACGGAGCAGACGGTTTACCCGGCGGTCTAACGCATCCAGAAAACGAACGATGGCGGCTTGCTCCTCGACCGGTGGAACAATGAGCGGCATTTTAAGGAAATCATCGTCGGTCAATTGAAGGCGCGAAATCCAGATGCCCTTAGACCGGACTTGAAGTTCCCAATCGTAAACGCGAGAACGGAGCAGATGATTAAAATACGAGTAGGTAGGGGCGTATTGAGGCGAAAGACGGTAGACGCCGTACGCGGAACTAATCACCCCGTGGTGTTCCGCGAACCCGAGTCCCTTTGCCCAAGCCCACAGACTGTTGATTACTAAGTCGCCGGGCCAGCACAGCTTATGCCCGACATAAGATGCCGCCATGAACATAGTAACCGACTTTGTTCGGCGTGGGACGACACCATCTTTGGAAGAAACTGTTAGCATTTCTTCCTCACCAGTCTTGGAGCGAACGTCAATGCATCGGAAAAGATTCTTCGCGCGTCGGACTTTCCAGTGTGCCGGAATCGGTTCCATCCATTCCACGCCGGAGTCTTTGTATTCGGGATATTTGGGCAGGCGAAGGCTCATTCCGTCGCCCCCGTTTCCACCAGAATCGCGCCGAGCAGTCCCTCGGTTTCCTGTTCCAGTGCCTCGATGTCGGCGCGGATTTCGTCCAAGCCCCGGAGCGGCGTCGGTTTGTAAAAGTAGCGCGTGAACGAGATTTCGTAGCCGATCTTGGTCGCGGCTTCGTCTATCCAGGCGTCGGGCACGTAGGGTAACACTTCGCGCTGAAAGAACGCCGGTACGCCGCCGTCTTCGAGGAGCGGGACCTGCTCGGTGTCGCGCAGGTCGGCGTCGGGTTCGTACTCCACGACCGTTCCCGCGTCGGTGCCGTAGCGACCGTACAGCGTTTCGGGAACGTCGGTCTTGCTTGCTTTTTCCTCGCGGCGGATCACTGGGTCGGCGGATTCGTCGCGCGTGGCGAGCGCGGTCTGCACCAGCTTCCACCGCTTGGAGTTCCACTTGATCTTATGCGGCGCGGACGCCGTTTCGACCGTGCGGCGGAATGCGTTATAATCGAGGTGCGGACCGTCGCCCAGGCTCGCGGCGACTTCGCGGATCACCGGCACGATGGTTTCTTCCTTCTGTTCACGGCACGCGACCGCGAACCGTTCCAGACTGTCCGCGTCCAGCATCGTCAACAACCGCAACGGTCGCTCGACGGTGATCTTGGCATAGCCGAACGCTTCGTTGGGGAAGATTTTCGACTGCTCACTTTCCGTGAAGTTCAGAAACAGGTCCAGAATCCGGGCGGTGTCGCTTTCGCCCAGTTCGCAGTTCTTCTTGCCGAGGTTTTTGCGGAGCGGCTTGAACCACGTCGTCGCGTCAATCAACTGCGTCTTGCCGCGCCGCGCTTCCGGCTTGCGGTTGGACAGCACCCAGATATACGTCGCGATGCCCGTGTTGTAGAAGATGTTCAGCGGCAGGGCGATGATCGCTTCCAGCCAGTCGTTTTCCAGAATCCAGCGGCGGATGTTGCTTTCGCCCTGCCCGGCGTCCCCGGTGAACAGCGACGAACCGTT
>JACMIS010000071.1 GCA_014381035.1 Armatimonadota bacterium | reverse complement strand
GGCTTGCGCCCGGAGCGATGCTTCCTGCGCTTGGGCACGCAACGCTTCTTCGTGGGCGATGGCGGATTCTTTCTGCCGCTCCTGGACTTCGATGGCTTGCTGCCGCGCGATGTCCGCACCGCTGACCGCCTTTTCGCGTTCGATCTCGGCTTCCTGCATCTGCCGCTTGCGCACTAATAGGGACTTATCGCGCTCGATAGATGCCGCCTGTACCGAAAGGTCGCGCTGGATCTCTGCTTCCTTGACCGCCCGATCCTGCTCGATCTGGAACGACTGCTGTTCGCGCATCCGTTGTGCCTTGATATTGGTCACTTCCATCGTTTGCGTCGCCTCCGCCTCGGAGCGTTGGCGTTCCAACTCCAGCACTTCCTGACGGGTCGCAACGTCCTTGATGGCGATTTCTCGTTCGGCGTCACGCTCGATCCGGTTGCGCTCTACCAGAGCCGCCTGCGTGATCTGGGTGATCTTCTTTTTACCCTGCGCGTCGAAGATGTTGCTGTCGGACAGCAGCTCCTGCGACGTTTGGTCGAGCCGGGAGACCGTGACCGATTCCAGCGTCAAGCCGTTCTGTTGCAGGTCGTTGACGACGAGATTGAGCACCGACGAGGCGAACGCGTCGCGCTGGGTGTGCAGTTCGTCCAGGTCTTTCGTCGCGGCGACCGAGCGGAGCGCGGACACCAGTTTCTCGAACACCAACTGACCGACCGAGTGCGAGTCCACCGATTTTTCACCGAGACTCCGCGCGGCGTTCAGGATGTCTTCCTCCAACGCTTTGACCTTGATATAGAACTCGCCTTTGACATCCACGCGCAGGTTGTCTTTGGTAATCAGGGCGTCCTGTCCGCGCCGCTCGACTTCCAGTTTCATCGTTTCCAGCGAGACCGGCACGATCTGGTGGAAGATCGGGAACACCATGATGCCCCGGTCTAAAACGACTTTGGTGCCGCCCTGCCCGGTACGCACGAACGCCTGGTTCGCCGACGACCGCCGGTACACTTTGGCGTACAGCCCGAGGACGCCGCCGGTGAGTAACAGAAGCGCGCCCAGAATCTGGAACCCGGTTCCTACTACGACCGGCATTGTAACCATGAAGAAGGGGAGCGCGATTAAAGCGACTCCGAACAAACAAAAAGCGATGATGACTGGTGCCATCTGTGATGGAATCCTCCTGCCGGGCATTTTTCTTCCGGCGTATTTACTGTCCCGGTGTGTGCCGGGAAATCACTCCGAGAACGGGCTTTCCTCGACAAGAAAATGTCCCGATTCTTTATTCTGCGCCACTATCAGAACCATGCGACCGGTCGGGATCGTCTCCGCGCCCGGCAAAACCCGTGCTGCCAACTGGTGCAACGTTCCGCCCGCATCGCGTACCTGTACGGTGCCGCCCCCATCGGTAACCTCAAACACCACACGACCAGAGCGGGCAACGAGATCTTTGCCGCCGGTAGCCGGTTCCTCGGCGGGAAAGAACCGGCGCATGACGGCACCGAACAGGGCAGTCGTCACCGCGCCACCGCCGACGGCAACGAGGAGTGCCAGCCAGACACGCCCCTCCGGCTGTGATCCGACAGCGAATAGGCGGTTCGCGGTCAGTCCCCAGACCCCAAAGAACAATAGGAACGCCTGCGCCAGTAGCGACACCGGCACCACGCCCACTCCGAACGAGCGAAGCGCATCACTGAGCGACGGACCATGATCGGTGTCGTGGTCCGCATCGGCATCGGCTTCCGTGTCGCCGGAGGATGCGTCCGCTTCCACATCGCCGTCGCCCACCCCCGTCACCGCGCTCATCAGGAGTAGTAATCCGGCGAGAGCGATGGGCACCAGGAACAGCAAGTTCCACCAATGCAGCATTGCAGACAGTGTCGCGCCCATTTACGTTTTATTCTCCTATTTCTTTCCCTAACGCTATATTGGACTCGTCAACGGTGATTTGGTTGCGCCGAGCGGGCAGTAATTAAAATGGCGGAATGGACGCCGAAGCGTCGGTTACACAAGGGCTTTCGGCGGGTATGTGTTTGCTCGCCGGAAACAGACCGTCTACAAAAATTAACTTGCAAAAAGTTTTCCGAGTTGATTTTTGTTCGGAATGGGTTCGGAGGTGTACCGTATCCTGACTTCATCAACAACATCGCGACCGGAAATGCATGGCCTAATCGGACCCATCCTGACGAACCGGTAGCACCTATCACTCGTTTTTGCTACCCAGCACCGACTATAAATGTCGGAGGAGAATTTGAAAATGAACCGCAATCGCATCACTGTTTCCGCTAACACATTAGACAATCTTTCCCGTAAAAACAACAAGCGTGCCTTCACACTGATCGAACTGCTCGTCGTTATAGCCATAATAGCGATCCTCGCCGCGATACTTTTTCCGGTGTTCGCGCAAGCCCGTGAGAAAGCGCGGCAAGCCAGTTGCACCAGCAACATGAAGCAGGTCACGATGGCGAGCCTGATGTATGTACAGGACTATGACGAAACCTGGCCGCTGACGCGTGGTATGACCGACGGCGCGAACTCGAACTACGGCAACATGTGGAACGCGCTACCGTATCTGACGACGGAATCTGCAGTGACGCGTAGTCTTTACGCAAACGCTCTTGCATCCTATATGAAGAATTGGCAAGTGTGGTCCTGTCCGTCTTCCGAAGAACTCAATCTGTTCGGTGAACCGGAAGCGGATCTTGGTACTGTTCGTTTTAGCTATTCACTGAACGGTTATTTGAATGCCGCGCCTAACTCTCTGCCCGAAGTCCCGGCAGATACCGTCGCCTATACCGAAGTCGGCAAGAATGCTGTTCGACGCTATTTCGCCCCCTTTCCCCTCCCGACACAACTTGGTGATGGGGACATGGTCCCTTATCAGTGGACACAAAGTGCCTGGCTAATGGATGTGTTTGCCCATCAACAGGATCAGACATGGTGGGTCCATGGACAGGGGACGAACTACTCGTATCTGGATGGACATGTGAAATGGGTTCGGAACGCTAGCGCACGTTCCGTCTACGGGGGACACGATGCCCGAGGATTTGTCAATGTCGGACCGCAGACACAAGGTGGCTCCAACGGTTTCTGGTTTAAGTACTATGGATTGACTAATCGTAAGCAGTAGCTATTGCCGGTGCATCACCGGGACTGAGCATGTCCCGGTGATACGTAAGAGATGCATGCAAGGAAAAACAATGTTAACCAAACTACACGGGCACATATCATC
>JACMIS010000520.1 GCA_014381035.1 Armatimonadota bacterium | reverse complement strand
GATCCGTACCGCTTCGTGATCCTGCTCACGGCACGGGGGCGGCCGGAAGACCGCCGCGCGGGTCTGGAGGCGGGCGCGGACGATTTCATGGTCAAGCCGATGGACATGGGCGATCTGATCCCGCGCCTATCGATAGCGGAGCGGATGCTGAGGCTGGAAGACGCGGTTTCGGCGAAGGTCGGACGCCCCCCCGCCCCCAATTCTGTGGGAGCCGGAGGGGAGGGCACAGAGGCGTCTCGCCCATCGGTCGAGCGTAACGATTCCAGCGTATCCCCTCCGGTTCCCACAGAATTGGGGGCGGGGGGGCGTCCCAATTTACCGGGCGAAGAAGCCGCAAAACAGATCATACTCTCTGCCATACGCGACTTCGATGCAGGCGAAGTGCATCTTGAGCCGCAAAAAGATGGGGAGTATAAGGCGCGTGTACGGACGCCAAGCGGAACGCTCTATCCAATGGATGGGGATGCGCAGGCGGCGGCGCGGTTTTTCGTCCTGTACCGAAAGCAAACCGGAAAGGTTATATGGAATATGCGGGAAGGCGACCGCGCAGTAGCTATTGCGACCGACATATTGCCGATTCGGTCTGGAGGACACCGCGTTTTTCTGAGCGTTCTCTACGATAGCAACAAAAACGGAAAAACGATTCGTTTAGTCGAGTTGCCCATGACAGACGCCGTGCGCGAACAAGTACGGATCGCACTTTCGGATGGTAGGCGTGACGGCGGTTTACTGTTCGTGCGTGCACGCCGCGCGGATCAGGAGTTGGCCGGGCGCACTATGGATGCGATCAAAACTGAGCTAACAGACGACGAGACGCTGGTACTGGACATCGTTGACATCGCCTATGAGCAGTCGTTCGATGACTTCGGGGAGGAGCATGGCTCTCTAGGTATCAAAACGGATCAGGGCATTACTCCACTGATGGTAGAACAGATGACGGGGCTACAAGCGATTCTGAATCACCGTCCCGATGTAGTTATCGCCCGCGAATTGGTTCCTTACCACCCTTACTTCTCCGGTCAATCCTCTGTCCCTTTCTTCGTCGGTAGCGAAGTAGAAAGCAATTCAGGGCATGCAACACCTTACCCATACCGACAAACTTTATATGTGTTGCCCCTATTGCCGGACGGCGCGAATGCACAAGATCGTTTCCGTTTCGAGAGCGGTCAAGCCGACGATTATTTAGAGGAGCCGTATGATGTTCCTGACATCGGAGCATACGATGAGAACACCGAATGGATTGCCGCCGAGGAATGAACTTACTCATGGCTGATGTAGCCAGGTACCGCGATAATCACTCCACGGCTCTGTACGGTCCGGCAAACCGTCGGATGATCAAACACGTATCATGAACCAGATCACCGAATCCATCCCAATCGGCTACCCCGCCCAGCTCGACACGTTGAAAACACGTATCGGGGAAGCCCGCGTCCGTGCCGCGCTCGCGGTCAACAGCGAACTTGTCCTGCTCTACTGGAGCATCGGACGCGAGATCCTCGAACGCCAGAACAGCGAAGGCTGGGGCGCGAAAGTGATCGACCGGCTGGCGAAAGACCTGCAAACCGCGTTCCCGGACCAGAAGGGTTTTTCGCCGCGCAATATCAAGTACATGCGGGCGTTCGCCGACGCATGGCGGGATGCAGCATTTGTGCAAGCGGTGCTTGCACAAATTACGTGGTACCACAACATCGCGATTATCGAGAAGATACAAAACTTCGCCGAACGCGAGTGGTACGCCCGTGCCGCGATCCAGAACGGCTGGTCGCGCAACATTCTCGTGCACCAGATCGAGAGCCGTTTGTACCACCGTCAGGGTAAAGCCGTCACGAACTTCGAACGGACGCTCCCCGCGCCGCAATCCGACCTCGCCGCGCAGATTCTGAAAGACCCGTATAACTTCGACTTTTTGACGCTCGGCGACGCGGCACACGAGCGCGACCTGGAACGCGCTCTAACCACGCACATCCGCGACTTCCTGCTCGAACTCGGCGCGGGGTTCGCGTTCGTCGGGAGCCAGTATCATCTGGAAGTCGCGGGCGAGGATTTTTATCTCGACCTGTTGTTCTATCATCTGCAGTTACGCGCTTTCGTGGTGATCGGTTTGAAAATGGGCGACTTCAAGCCGGAGTACGCCGGGAAGATGCAGTTCTACCTCGCGGCGGCGGATGACCTGCTCCGTAAGACGGGCGACGCCGCCACGATCGGAATCATCCTGTGCCGGGGCAAGAACCGCGTCCTGGTCGAGTATACGCTCCGTGACACGACGCGCCCTATCGGCGTGTCGGAATACCGCCTGGGAGAAGCCCTGCCGGAAACATTGCGCGGGACCTTGCCGACCATCGAGGAATTGGAAGCCGGTCTGTCGCGGCTGATCGAGGACAACGAATGAACACCACTAACCCCGTCGGCGTCGTGCCGCTACAGTATGACGCGTTCAAAAAGCGCGACCCGGAAACCTATACGGCAGAGCGCATCTACACAGAAATCGCGGACGCCGGGTATGTCGGCGTTCCGGTCGGACCCTATTCCGGGGAGTCGCCAGAGACCGTGACCGCGAAACTCGCTACGTTCGGACTGAAGCCCGCGCCCGCGTATCTGGCGGGGGGCGAGCCGTGGAAGCCCGCAAACCGCGCCCCGCTCGTCGAGAAGGCGAAACGATTCGCCGAGTTCGCCGCCGGGGTTTTCGTGTCGGAGTGCTTCATTGATGCGGACGGCTGGGGATACCACACGAAGTCCGGCAAAACGCGCCCCGAACTCGCCGGGCGTATCACGTCCGCCGACGGCTTGGGTACCGAGGAACTGAAACACCTTGCCGAAACGTTGAACGCGGTCGGGTCCGCAATGCTTGCAACCGGAAATGTCCGTGCGTGTCTGCATAACCATGTCGGCACCGTCATCGAATCCGAAACCGAATTTGAAAACATCCTCGCCATGACCGACCCGGATACCCTCTTTGTCGGATTGGACACCGGGCACCTCGCGTGGGCGGGTGCCGACGTCGCCGTGTTTGTGGAGCGGTATGCCCCCCGCATCGCCGCGATCCATTTGAAGGATATTCATCCAGGTGTGCGGACGAAAGGCGTCACGGAGGGCTGGAAATACAGCACGTTCGCGCAGAACGGCTTGTTCGCCGAACTCGGCGAAGGTTCGGTGGACTTTTCCCGGATACTCGCCGCTTTGCGAAGCGCAAACTACGGCGGCTGGCTCCTCGTGGAAACCGATGTGACTACCAAGGCGACACCCGCAGAAAGCCTGCGTGTCAGCCGTGAGTATCTACGGAAATCGGGGTATTGAAACCGTTGACGCCTGATCCGGTGGAACTGACGGTTCTCATGCCCTGTTTGAACGAAGCCGAAACGCTCGAAGTGTGCATCCGCAAGGCACGCGGCTTTCTCGAATCGAACGGCATTGCGGGCGAGGTGCTGATCGCCGATAACGGTTCCACAGACGGTTCACAGGAGATCGCCGAACGTGCCGGGGCGCGGGTGGTTCCGGTCGCCGAAAAAGGGTACGGCGCGGCGTTGCTCGGCGGCATCGCGGGCGCACGCGGTCGTTACATCATCATGGGCGACGCCGACGATTCCTATGATTTCACGAACCTCTTGCCGTTCGTTGAAAAATTGCGCGACGATTACGACCTGGTGATGGGTAACCGGTTCCGGGGCGGCATTGCCCCCGGCGCGATGCCGCCCTTGCACCGCTACCTCGGCAATCCGGTGTTAACCACCATCGGCAGAATCCTTTTCCCGTCGCCGTGCGGCGATTTTCACTGCGGACTGCGTGGCTTCAGCAAAACGGCGGCGAAGCGCATGGACCTGCGGACCACGGGGATGGAGTTCGCGTCGGAGATGGTGGTGAAAGCCACGCTGTTCGGGATGCGTATCGCCGAGGTGCCGACGACACTCGCGCCGGACGGACGGTCACGCCCCCCGCACCTCCGTTCGTGGCGCGATGGCTGGCGACACCTGCGCTTTCTGCTGATGTACAGCCCGCGCTGGCTGTTTCTGCTCCCCGGCATCGCTCTCATGCTCGGCGGGCTGGTCCTGGGGCTTGCCCTGCTCCCCGGTCCACTCCGGCTCGGCGCGGTGACCCTGGATGTGCATACACTCCTGTACGCAGCTATCGCGGTCGCGCTCGGCTACCAGAGCATCACGTTCGCGCTTTTTACCAAAGTTTTCGCGATCACGGAAGGCTTGCTTCCCGAGGACGAGCGGTTGAACCGCGTGTTCAAGTATGTGACACTGGAAACCGGGTTGATTGCGGGCGTCGGTATATTGCTCATCGGGATAGGCGGCTCTCTCTGGGCGTTTATTTCCTGGAGTCAGGCGCGATTCGGACCACAGGAGCCGCGTGACCTGCTTCGTATCGTCATCCCGTCCGTGTTCGCCGTGCTCCTCGGCTCCCAGACGATCTTGTCGTCGTTTTTTCTGAGCGTTTTAGGATTGCGCCGGAAGCAGTAATATAATCGCCACCCCGTTCGTCCTTGAAAACGAGGTGGCGATTTTGTACCGTTGTCACAGCATGCGACGACGGCGTACAAGCGCGATGGCAAGCGGCAATGCCCCGCCCATGAGTAAAGCGACCGTGCCAGATTCCGGTACGGATACGGAACCGATACCGAACGTGGAAACAATCGGCTGATTGGTGCTGAACTGACCGGTAATCGCGGTGTCGGTCAGAGTATTCGCGGGATTTGTCTCAAACGCCGACTGTCCAAATCCCCATGTAACCGTTGAAACGCCGGACTGAAGCGGGTTTGCACTGGGAACGACTGTGATGGGAACAACACTTGCGCTTTCAAACCAGGTGCTGCCAAACCCGAGACCAAAGGTGTTCAAAAAGGGGTCCCACGCACTGGCTTCACCAGGTGCGCTACCAAACTCTCCGGTTCCTGCCATCACGAACACATTCCCGCCTCCGTTCACATATGCCGCCAGAACAGCGGCATTGGCACCGCCACTACCGGGTGTGCCTCCCAGAAAAACGCCTTGATAGGTGTTCAGTGTCGCGAGCGTGAACGGTTGCGCGGTGCTGACGGTCCAACTATAACCGGCACCTGTCATGGCTGCCGCGAGAGATCCGCCGGTTAAGCCAAAGTTGGAGGAGTAAGCCAGAAAACTGGCGGCGGGGTTGCCCTCATCAAACTCGGACGCGATATTCAGGGCGAAATTGGTCGTGTTGACCGTATTATTGGTGAAAGCAGTGTCACTGAGAAGCCATTCGTCACCGACCGCGACAACCTTTTGCGCCTGCACCGGCGCAGACATGGTAGCCACGGTCGCAGCGGCAATAGACAGAAGAAAGACACGATGGAGCATCAACAGAACCTTCCAAAAGCCAGGGTTGGGTTTTACGTAGAAATTAGGTACCACTGGCAAGAGATCATTCTACCCAAATATCAGGAGGTGCCACGTATCTTATGCAAACAGAAAGGTTTCATCCGGGGTGATTCTATGATACCAAGGCTGAGATAAATAATGACTGACAACACGAACCCCGCCACGCGGGACACTGCAGAATTTGACCGATATGCCGAGGAGTATGACTCCGCACTCGCCAAAGGCATATCCGTGTCCGGCGAAGACAAGAACTTTTTCGCCAAAGGACGCATCGCCTGGACGGCGCAATATGTCGGCAAGCATACCACGCCGGATGCCCCACTCGCAGTTCTCGATTACGGATGTGGGACCGGTTCGGCGACGCCGTTTCTCTTATCCGACCTGGGCGCGGACCGTGTCGTCGGCGTGGATATATCACCGGCTTCAATCCGGGTCGCGGAACGCGATCATGCCGATCCTCGGGCGGCGTATCGCTCGTTGACGGACTACGAGCCAGTCGGCGAAATGCACGGCGTTTTTACGAACGGGGTTTTTCACCATATCCCGGTTGCCGAGCGGCAGGCGGCGATGGATTATGTTTTCCGTTCGCTCAAACCCGGCGGGTGGTTCGCGCTATGGGAGAACAATTGGCTCTCGCCTGCGACCCGCTACGTCATGAGTCGTTGCCCGTTCGACGCGGACGCGATCCCGCTCACGCCGCGCACCGCACACACGATGCTCCAAGATTATGGCGGCTTTGAGATCGTCCGCACCGACTTTTTGTTTATTTTTCCGCGCATCCTGAAGTTTCTGCGACCGTTAGAGGCGAACCTGTCCGGACTTCCGCTCGGGACCCAGTATCAGGTACTCTGTCGAAAGAAGATATAGTACAGGGAGAAACAAACATGGATATCACCAAAATAGCCGAAAAGTATGGAATCACGCGCGATCTGGCGGAAGAGTTACTGAATAAACTGCGTCGGACCGGCGGGAAGCAGGTCCAATTCTCCGACGAGTCGTTGGGCGGAATGGGACAATGGTCGGCTGGAATGGTAATGATCGGGCGCATGGGCGACGATGCGCTCAGAGCGAAAGTGAACGAACTTTGTGCCGAGTTATCAAAATTAGCACACTCAGAAGTAGCAGGAAAAACCATGGATACATCTCAAAAACTGTCGGATCATTCGACAAGTGCCGCGCCTGCCGCGACCGCCGCAGGCTCGCAGAACGGCATTCGCTACGCCTATTTCGCCGCCGATAACCGTCTGGTGATTGAACAGGACGGAATGGAAAAAACCTATGATGCGACAGGGTATCCGATCAGCGGGGTGGCGCAAGATCAGGCGACGGGTGCTCCCTCCACGCTCCGCTTCACAACAACAAGCGGTGATACGGTCAATCTGGACACCTTGAAACAGGTTTCGTAGCGCGGCATGATCCTGGATGTTTTGCACCGCCTCCCGCTCCCGGTCTTGCAGGAAGAGATTCGCGCCTGCCGCAAGTGCGAGGAGGCGGGCTACATCGCCGAAGCGCGACCACTCACCCGAGGCACGTCGAACACCCAGGTTTTCATTATCGGTCAGGCTCCGTCGCGCACCGACCACGAGACCGGCGGCATGTACCTCGGTCCGGCGGGGCGTAAACTGCGCTCCTGGTTCGTGCAAGCCGGTTTCGAGGAAACCGACTTCGGCACCCGCATCTATTTCGCCGCGATCACGAAATGCTTCCCCGGTCGCAAGCCGGGAATGTCCACGGACCGTTTGCCGAGTCGCGCCGAGCAGGCTCTGTGCCGTCCGTGGCTCGATGCGGAACTTGCCGTCGTGCGACCGCCGATACTGGTTCTTTTCGGCGGACTCGCCATCGCGACATTTTTGTCCCGTGCTCCCCTCACCGAACTGATCGGCAATGTTTACGAGGTGGACGGACGTATCGTGGTCCCCTTCCCCCACTCCTCGGGCGCGAGTACCTGGCTCAACCCGCCAGAAAATCAGGCAAAACTCGCGCAGGCGATAGAACAACTTCGCGCGGCGCGGTTACGGCTAAACAAGACGTGAATTCGCATCCGGTTCAGGGGTTGT
>JACMIS010000519.1 GCA_014381035.1 Armatimonadota bacterium | reverse complement strand
TCTACCTGATAGGCCGCAAGACCATCCGAGAGCGCACAAGGCTTTGAACAGGCGGTGATGCCACCAACTGTTCACATGCGGTATTAGCGACCCTTTCGGATCGTTGTCCCCCACTCTCGGGCAGGTTTCTTACGTGTTACGCGACCGTTCGCCACTAGGCATTGCTGCCCCGTTCGACTTGCATTTCTTAGGCACGCCGCAAGCGTTCGTCCTGAGCCAGGATCAAACTCTCCGTAAATAATTCCAACGGTTCCTGAAAACCGGTGAACAGAGTTCGCAAATATCAATAGATATTTGCAGGCAACACAATAAAGTGAAGCCCAAATGTTTTGGAAAAGCCGGTTAAGACTTTTCCTCCGCAAGTGATGTTCGAATGAATTAGAAACGGAAGAGTGGTACGCCGGATAAACCGTTACACGTTTATCCTGCCTGACGGGAGTCAGGCTCCTGACCGAGCGTACCGGCAAGGTTACTCCAAACCAAACACATGCGATCACATGTCAAAGCAACACATGACGCATGAACCTTTACCTTTACCTTCGTCCCCGATAGCGCCAGCCGTCACGGCTATCGCTCTCGTTGCGACTCCACCGTTACTGTGTAGTGTGTCGCGGGACGCTGTCAATTCCCATATGAAATTGTTCAAAGTGCGAGCAAAACGGGGAGAACTCGGCTCGGTACCCGCCCTGCTAATTGGTAGTTATTCACAGCATTTCGCTGTCCTTGGCTACTCTTCGCCCGTCTTCCGACCGGCGACAAGAGGTATGTTACCGCCACTTCATCCCCCTGTCAAGGCTTTCCACAGAAGTTTTATAACTTTGTTTTAAACGAGGATTTAAACCTGTGCTATGCTTTCCAAAAGCTAACAATCATGATTACTCGACGTTGCCTGCTCCAGCGTTTAACTCTCATGACTATTGGCGGTTGGTCAGCCTCCCTCTTTGGATGCGGTAGTGGAGACGGTTCTCCCAACGTGGATACTGCTGGTGTGGCGACACCAGAGCCGGTCCCCGTTGTGATTCGTCCTCCAATTCAAAGTGCCCCGATTATCTGTTGCTGGATACGGCATGGGCTTTGCAGGGAGTATCACCAATGACAGGGACAATATACTCTGCCGTTATCGACGGGGATGTACGGGTCGCGAGCACCGGTGATTATAGTTCTTCGGAATCCCGCGTGCATCATTACACGCCGGACGGCGTTTGGCGTAGCACGCTGGACCGACCAGCGACCTCGATCTGCTGCGATCCTCGCTATGCCAACCGTGTCGCCTTATTTAGCGAAAACGGGATGGCGATATATGAGGTGATTTAGCCCCGCTCACTCCAAAACCAAACGCTCCTGCACGACCTGAGCGTCCCCCGCCGGTGGCACGATGTGGTGTTTCCGGCAACGCGCCTCATACGCTTCCGAGGCGCCGATAAGCACGGTCGGGGCACTTACCGGTGCAGGATTGCCGTTGATAAGCCGTTGCGAACGCGATGCTTCCGCGCCGCAGACGGTGCAGATCGCCCGCAGTTTGATGATCTCGTCGGCGGTGGCGAGCAGTTGGGGCATCGGTCCGAAGGGACGGCCGCGATAGTCCATATCCAGTCCTGCCGCGACCACATCGTATCCCCGGTCGGCAAGCTTCTGGCAAACGGCGATGATGCCGGAGTCGAAGAACTGCACCTCCTCGATGGCGACGACATGGGTATCCCCGGCGACCGCGTCATACAGCTCGCGACTTGTTTCCATGGCAATTGCGGAATGCGGGACGCCGCTATGCGAGCGGATAATCGTCTCATCGGTACGGACATCCACTCCCGGCTTAAAGACTTGCACCCGGCGACGGGCATAAAGAGCGCGACGCACCCGGCGGATCAGTTCCTCGGTCTTCCCAGAAAACATAGAGCCGGTGATCACGGTAATTGAGCCAGTGGGCACATCTTCAGTGTCTGCGCCGGGTAAAGGAATAAGCGGTAAATCGGTAGAGTTTGGGGTCACGTGGAAATTATAACAAAGCAACACTCGTTTCGCATAAAATACCTATCTAAGCCAACACCGCTGCACTATTGCGAAGTCTGTGTTGTTACTCAGACATTTTTCAAATCGCTGATCATAAGGTACTGATAATTTTTGACGAACCTTGCTGATAAATAAGGCATGAGTACCGACACAAAACAGCACCGGGCACGAGTTTTTTGACTCGCGCCCGGTGCTGTTTCATTCCGCCACCTATTTAGCAGGATAGGGTTCGGGATTTTTCTCGAACGTGGGCAGTTGCGCTGACACCCCTTTAGCTTCCTCGGCTGGCGTTGTTTGCCCAGTGGCTGCAGGTGTAGCCTCACCGTTTGCAGCTTTGGGAGTCACCGACTGGAGAGAGTTTTTCGGGGACTCCTCGGATTTTGTACAGCCTGTGACGCATACACTGAGAAGTACACAGAAAGCAAAGAGGCTTGAAGTTTTTTTTGTCGTTTTCATTTAGTGTTTCTTTGCAGGTCCCAGTGGATAGGGCCAGAAGCCATTGACTCCGCCACAGCCCTGAACGTTGAAAGTACCACCACACCCGGTACCGTTCGTCTTGCCGTTAGCATCCAGGCTTTTATACATACTATTGTTGGAAGGTTCGGCGACGACATTGGAACCACCAACACGCATATATTTCACATGACCATCCGCATAAGAATAATTCGAGCCTTGCACATGGATGAACTCAGCCCCATGAAGTGCTGGGGCGAAAGGAGATGCCCCACGAATATCCGACCAATAACAGATGATATTGAGGCTCGGGCTGAATTGGAACGCGGGGTTTGCAGAACAATCCTGTGATGCTGGAAGATACGAGATAAAATAGCCGTAGTGGGTATTTTTACCCCCTAATTCCTGGTACACCGTGGTCGAGGTCGGACTCACGATGTTGCCTGAAGGATAGTTATGGAGATAGGGATTCATCGTATACGAGAAACGCGCAGGACCCAGATTTCCTCCACCCGGCTAAGTGCTGTCACTATCTGAATCGGGACACGCCCAGATCTGCCAGTTTTTGACGTATGGGTCTAATGCGTTCGCATAACCGCTGTCATAGATGCGAGCATTGGGATCCGTCGTCGCGTATAGGTACTTGACGGGACACCATCGAAAACCGCTTTCCAAGCCGACCATCGCCAGCGGAAATGTCTCGTCAAAATCCTGTACGTACTGCAGCGTAGCGAGCAAGATCTGTTTTTGATTCGAAACACAGGACACTTGTCGCGCCTTTGCCCGCGCCTGCGCGAACACAGGGAAAAGTATCGCAGCCAGAATCGCGATGATTGCGATCACTACAAGCAGTTCGATTAGCGTGAATGCTTGTTTTGCGTGAGAAGCAGAGGGTGAGTTTGAATGATGCATTTTGTTCCTTGTAAAACGTGGCTTGTTATGAATATTGAGAAGTGTAGCCGATGGCAATTAATCTACAAGACTTAACCAGTAAGATTTGTTTAGCCCCCTTGCTAAACAATACACATGTAGAAAGCTTACACATGTTTTGCTGAGGTGTCAACCTCAAACAAATAGTTTGTGACAAAATGCACCATTGTTACGTCCTAACGGTTTTAAAACTGTTGCAGGAAGCGGAGGTCACTGTCAAGGAAGAGGCGCAGGTCGTCTATTTTGTGACGGATCATCGGCATACGGTCAATGCCCAAGCCGAACGCGAACCCGGTGTATCGCTCGGTGTCTATGCCCGCACGCGACAGAATATTCGGGTGGACGAGACCCGCGCCGCCCAGTTCCAGCCACCGGTCGCCCCATTTGATGGCGACTTCGACGCCGGGTTCGACGAACGGGAAAAAGTCGGGGCGGAACCGCACCGTGACATCGGGACCGAACATGCCCCGGGCGAACTCTGCAAGAACGCCTTTAAGATCGGCGAGCGAGATCCCTTCGTCCACGCAGAAGCCATCTACCTGATGGAACGTATGCGAGTGGGTTTCATCTATGTCGTCGCGCCGGAAACAGCGTCCCATCATCGCGTATCGAAACGGTGGTGTCGGGTTTTGTTCGAAGATCCGCCCTTGCAAGGAACCGGTAGTGTGGGTACGCAGTAGCCGCGCTCCGGGAACGCCGACCGGGGTTCCGTCAATATAGAACGTGTCCTGTTCGTCCATCGCCGGGTGGTCAGGCGGGTAATTCAGCCAGTCGAAATTGTACAGATAGTCTTCAACATCGGGGGCATCCACGAACTGGAAACCGAGCCCGATCATGACGCGCTTGATGTCCGCCATCGTGGAAGAAAGCGGATGCATTCGTCCCTGCGGACGGGCGCGACCGGGCAACGTAACATCAATCGCTTCGGCACGTTCACGGACAGTACGCTCCTGCACCTTCAATTCGTCGCGCTTCCTAGAAAGCACCGCAATGACGCGTTCCTTCGCCTCGTTCAACGCTTGACCGAACAACGGCTTCTGGTCGTTTGGCAAGGCACCGAGACCGCGGAGCAAGCCAGTCAGTTTCCCGGCTTTGCGCCCAAGATATTCGTTGTCGAGTTCGTCCAGCGATTTCGTGTTCGTCGCTCCCGCAATAGCGGCGACGGCTTCGGCTTCGATGCGTTGTAGTTCTTCGGTCATGGGATTGGGTTGCTGGGTCGCTGGGTTGTCGGGTTTTTAGAAGCGGAGGCGCATGCCCCACTCCTCACCTAACAACCCAACCACCCAATCACCTAACTAAGCGAGCATTTCAACGACGGGTGCATTCAGGTCCGGGGTGATTCCGACTGTTTCCAGTACCTGGTTGAACCCCTGAGGGTCGCGGATGGCGAGGTCCGACAGAACCTTACGATCCAGTTCCGTACCGGATTTGGTGAGCGCGGCGATAAAGACCGAGTAGGTGGTTCCCACCGAGCGGCACGCGGCACTGATACGCGTGATCCACAATTTGCGGAACTCACGCTTCTTGTTGCGGCGGTCACGGTAGGCGAAATTACCGGAGCGCTGTACTGCCTCGTTCGCAGTTTTGAACAGATTCTTTTTGCCGCCGAAGTAGCCTTTAGCGGCTTTAATAATCTTCTTATGGCGTTTGTGGGACATTACCCCACGCTTGACACGTGGCATTGTATTCAATTCTCCTTCGGGCGCGATGCCAGGAAATCGTCTCTCCCAATCGCAGTTTCATCCCGACGGTCAACCCGCAGTGTTAGATTTTGATTGCGCGGGCAACCGGTGGTGCAATGGTTAGTGAGTAGTGATCAGTACCCGAAAAACCCCGCACTCGCATAGCGGCTAGTTTCTGACCACTGGTCACTAACCACTATCCACTATTCTAATAATTCGAGCCGTAAGGCAGTTGCTGGGCGACGGCTTTTTCCTTGCCCTTGTACAGCGCGGACTCCGCGTACAGACGGCGTGATTGTCCACCGCTCTTGCTGATCATCGAGTGCGCACGACGGGTGTGTCGGTGCATCAATTTACCGGTCGCGGTTTCGTGGAACCGTTTGACAGCGGATTTACGCGTCTTCATTTTGACTTTCATATTCATTTGCTCCTTTCGTTAAATTGACAAAATCCAATTAAAATGGCCAGACGGAAAGTTTCGCCACCTTTTCCGCGTCAGCGGGCGGTGTAAAGCCCGCACTCTCGAAACTCGGCAACTTCGCCATCGAGCGCACGGTCTCCGTGATGGAAAATTTCCAATCGCCCTGTTTGCCATCCATTTCCATCGTCACAAAACTTCCGGTTCGGGCGTCCGCAGTCGCCTGAACTCGAAACCCGTCTCCGACGGTGCTTACGGGACGGACGGTGAACACGCGACGCCCGTTCTCGCCCGCGCGGGACTCCAGTATCATTCCTGCAGTTTTCAACGCATCGAGAAACACCATCACTCCGTTCGCGTCCGTCGGTGCATCCTCGCCTACCCAGGGATCGGCGGATGCGATCAAACCACATAGCACGCCGATTACCGGCATCGCAAAATCTTTATGAAACGCGGCGACCGTCTGCACCGCGTACTTTTTCGTATCGGACCGGTAGGTATAAACATTCGTACCATCGCCGACGACTTGAAACGTCGCTGCCGGAGTCTTGCCATCCTCGTCCAAAAGCGTGACATCCGACCGAAACTTGCCAGGAAACTGACCGTTCACCTTTATCGTTTCGTTTAATAACATCACCACGCCACTACCACTTGCCTTGACCCGCAGGTCGGACGTGAGCGTTACCGGGCTTTTCTGTACCGCATCAACGGCTTTTTTCAGCAGAGCAATATCCTCGACCGTCGGTGTAGACATCCCAGGTGCCGCAGAGACACTTTGCGCTTGTGCTTGAACTGTTCCGGGAGCAATCATCATCGCCCCGATCGTTATTGCCACTATCTGCCAGAATCGCCGCATCGCTTTATTCCTTTGCTACATTAAAAACGCCCGGCGCACGAACGAACTGCGCCGGGCGATTATATCGGTTTTTTCCGCCGTTGCAAACAACCCCTTATTCGGAAGGTTCCGCAGGAGTATCATTTGCCGGTGATACGGGTGCCTCTGCGGACGAGGATGGCGTTTCTTCAGTCGGGGCAGATCCCTCCGCGTCTCCTTCGCCCTCCGCCTTCGGTGCTTCCGTTTGTCCTTCACCCGTCACTGCCTTGGGGGCAGGTTTCGCTTTCGGCACGGCAGGACCCGATGGCTTCTTCGTTACCTCTTTGCTCGGTGACAGGACCATGATCATCTGCTTGCCTTCCATGGTCGCCGGTCGCTCGACAATTCCGACTGCCGATTCGGTAACGGCGTCAACGATCTTTTGCAACGAGGCTTGCGCGAACTCGGGGTGCGTCATCTCACGCGAACGGAACCGCACGGTCACCTTTACCTTGTCGCCGTCGCCCAGGAACTTCAGAATATTTTTAATCTTGAAGTCCAGGTCATGATCGTCGGTACCAGGGCGCAACGTCATTCCCTTGATCTCGGCGGCTTGACGCTGTTTCTTCGCCGCGTCACGGTCCTTTTTGCCCTGCTCGTATTTGTACTTCCCATAGTCTACGATACGGCAGACGGGCGGTTGTGCGGTCGGAGCGACTTCCACCAGGTCGAGTCCACGGCTGCGGGCGATCTCAACCGCCTCGCGCGGCGTCATGGGTCCGAGTTTATTGCCGAGGTCGTCGATGACCAGGATCTCACGCACACGGATGCGCTCATTGACACGCGGTCCTAAATCTCTGCCGCGGTCAAAACGCGGGTCACGGTTGTTTATGTTACTGCCTCCGGGGTCTTTCTCAAACCGGCACGCGATTGTGCCGGAAACAATTCTTTGTCGCCCTAAAATAGGCGCACGGACAAGCCGGGCGCATTTCGGGCAAAGCATTTTACCAACGGGGGTCTCCCCTGTCAAGTTTCGCGTGCTTCGATTCTGCCACTTGACCGAAAACTCATACCGACCTATGATAAAAAGAAAATACTTTCGCTGATGATCTGTCCCTTGCTCACCTCATGTCAAAGCTGACACAAAATTTCCCTATCCGATGGCACTACCCGATTGCCGTCGGTCTGCCGCTTATCGTTCTGAACGCCGGTTGGATCGCACACTCCGAAATGAAAACCGGGGTTACCGAAGTCACCATCACCACGCTCTTTATGGGCGTCGCCTTTATCCTCTTCCTGGTGACACTGCTTAATCTTCTTATCCGGCGTCTTTTCGGGAACCGGGCTGCCATGAATCAGCCGGAGTTGATGACGCTTTATGCGATGCTAACGATGTCCAGTTCAGTCGCCGGCATCGGAAACTTCGGATTCTTCGCCCCATTCATCGCGAATCCGTTTTACTATGCGAACGAGTCGAACCGATGGGCGCAGTGGTTCCCGACGATGCCACTGTGGATCGGACCGCGCGATAAAACAATACTCAAAGGATTTTATGAGGGCAACTCGACTTTTTTTCAACCGGAGGTGATGCAGGCATGGCTTTTCCCGCTTGTCGCATGGGCAATATTCTTTCTGCTCCTTCTATGGACAACCCTCTGTCTGTCGGCGATTCTACGCCGCCGCTGGATGGACGAGGAATATCTGACCTTCCCGGTGATCGCACTTCCTCTGGAAATGACCCGCGACGATGCGCCGCTATATCGCAATCGTCTTATGTGGATCGGGTTTGCGATTCCGCTCTTCTTACACTCGCTCAACTCGCTGGCGTCTCTGTACCCGACGCTTCCCTCGTTCCCGATAAACACGGCGAAGCAGTTTCTGGATGGGACAACGTTCCCGCTCACCGGCTTAGGCTCGATCATGGTGATGGTACACCCCGGTGCCATCGGATTCGGCTACCTTGTGAACACCGATGTGCTGTTTTCGCTCTGGTTCTTCTATGTGATCAAGAAGTTACTCAATCTGGTCGGGACCCTGTTCAACTGGCGCGATCCGGGTCCGAATGAGTACGGCGACGGCGCGGCAGAGTTTCCCTTCACCGGCTATCAGTCGTGGGGCGCGTGGTTGACGGTCGGCATCGCGGTTCTCTGTACGGGTGCCCCGTACTTCAAAGCCTACATAGAACGTGCATTCGCCGGGGACCCGGACGGACTGGATCGGGGCGAAGCGATGACGGCACGTCATGCGTTATCCGGCTTTATTTTCGGCTTCGTCGCCCTTTGCGCTATAGTTATCCTGATGGGTGCGCCGCTCTGGTTGCCGATAGTCTTCCTCGGCATTTACATTCTGATCATGCTCGCACTGAGCCGTATGGAAGCGGAAACGGCGGTGTTGTCGCCGTTGCTGGCGTGGGTTTCGCCGCAAGCGATGCTGACCAGTGTTCTCGGTACGGCGAATCTATCCAACACGGAACTGACCCAGATGGCGAC
>JACMIS010000518.1 GCA_014381035.1 Armatimonadota bacterium | reverse complement strand
GTCCCGGATCCGGTACCGGTACGCTACTTCGAGCAACACGTCCCCGTGCGCGGCAAGCCTCCACTCCTGTTCCGGCGCGCCCTTCAATGCCGGTTTGTCACCGAGCCACGGGATCGGCGCGTTCTCAGCGACGTTCGAATCAGCAGCGGGCGTTGTTTCGTTCATGGCAGTATATGCGGCGGTGGGAACTCGGCACGCCCTTCGGGCGAAACGGCGTTCGGGTTTCCGTTCGCTTTCCACAAGTCTACCGCGATGGCATAAAATCGTTGCGCCGCGGCGTGATCGGCAAACGCAGTTCGCGGTACGAATAAACCTTCGGCAAAGAGGGTACGACCGACGAAATGAATGTCGCCTTTCTCCTCGACGATTTCGCGGATCTGTGACCATTTGACCACACTTCTTCGGAGCGTTTTCTCCGACACCCCCGTGATCTCCAGAATGAACGAGGTCGGCTTACGACGCAGGAGTAACAAAACCACACAGTAGAAAGGAAGTGTGAATAAAGTAACCAATAACGTAAGAACATACACAACGACAAATGACACCAGTAACACTACCAACCCGGTCACGATACTCGATGCAGTTATGCCTGTGCCTCGCATAAAGATCAGCACGATGCCCAGTGTGGCGAACCCGGCGGTGCAGAGCGCGAGCCAGGCGTTCGGTCGCCAGCGCAGGAAGATCAGGAGCGTGTAGCAACGCATATAATTTACAGGATGATAGCGGTACTGCAAGCCGATAATCTCTTCCCGTGACCCTGCGATCCGCCACGGTTGCGAGTCGGTTTCGGGCGAAACGCTTCCTTTCCCGAGCCAGGGGATCGGTGCGGGATCGGCGTTGGTGTCAGGCGTTGGCATCGGTCTGTATAAGACGTTTCCGGGGCGTGAAGGTTACGCTTCGGAGGGTTCCGGTCGGGGAGCAAAACGGGCGCGGGTTTCTGCCGGTACGAGGCTCATGTCGCCGTGCGATTTCCACAGGATACGCGCCGCCTCGAAAAACTGCTCCGCCTCCTCCGTGTCCGCGAACGCACTGCCGGGAACACCAACCTGTGGCTTGCCAAACGCCGCAGTGAGCAAGATGCCGCCTTCCCACGGCTCAATCGTTTCCACGTCCTTCCAGGGCAAAGTTCGTGCGGCGTCGAACCGTTGCTCCGCGCCGCCCGGCGATAAGGTCACGGTAAACCGCTTGCCCTTCGCGGTGCGTGCCGTAGAGTTTGCAAGCATCACGGAAAGAGGATACGAAAAGAGGAAGGAAAACAAGGGCATCCACAGCGTTATCCCCGCCCAGAATAGCAGCGTTATGAGCCAGATAGATTTTATCGGTGCGCTGGCACCGGGAACGTAGCGGAGCATCACGAATGCGATCAGGAACGGGAGTGACCCGAGGACGAACCCCAGAACGGTGTTGAGCAACGCCAATTTCCGTGCGCTTTGGCGAGAATGTTTGAGTAATCGTTGGAAAAACTCGCGTTTCACGAAGGGGTAGGAGATGACCAGCGTATCCGGTGCCAGCGACCACGCCTGCCCGGTCGTGATTTCCCCGGCAGGTGTGGTCGCGGAAAGCCACGGGCGTGGTGCGGGTTCATCGGGTTGCACCGGCTTTGTATCAGTCATGGACGCTGCTGGTATCCCTGTTGGTATTCGCCTTATAACGCGTATGGGGGCGGGAATGTTGCCCGAGCATCGGCGGGTAAAGTGGCGGGGTCGCCTTTTTCTTTGGCGAGTGTCCGCACGGCGTCCGCGAAGAGACGGGCATCGGCTTCATTGATGAAAGCGCGGCGCGGCATATAGAGCCAGCCGCCGCTTGCCTCGTCCCAACGCCCGAACAGAAACACATCTCCACGGATGAAACGAACATTGGATGCCCGCGTCCAGAAAACTTTCGTCGTCGCATCGCCTGCCATGTGATAAAGAGCATCACGGTCGGCGATCAACGCAAGCGCGGGCACCCTTCCCGGCTTGGTACGGCTGGCAACCTGTCGCTTGACCCCGCCGAGAAGCATCAGGTACACAAATCCCAGGCAAAAAACTCCGAGTAGGGAAAGGTAAACGAACAGTTCGCCCGCGAACAGGGTCAAGCCATCGCCCAGCAGGACGCAACCCGTCAAAATCAGAACGAATGCCATAACTACCCCGGCTGCCTGAAGCAGTCGCCAGAGCGCGATTTGTCTCAAACAGCGTTGGTGATCCTCCTTGGTGACATTCTCGCAAATGACGCTGAGAAACGCACCGTTCGGTGCGACACCTTGGGCGAGCAACTCCTGTGCCACAGGCAACTGCCACGGCTGGCGTTCAGGTGATGCGAAGCCGTCCGTTCCCAGAGAAGGGAGCGGCGGTATCAGCGGCTCAGACATCGGGGGCATTGACATGGACATCGAAGTCCAGTACCAACCGTCCCTCCTCGGCGCGAATCTCGGCTTTCTTGACGAACTTCAACAATCGCTTCGGGTCCATGCCGGACGCCCCGTTCGTTGCTTTGTCCTGTGACGCGGGAGTCGGAGTGGAACCCGGGGACTGCATATCGGTCAGTACCGTTTGTAGCAGGTCATTCAAAATCTCTTGCTTTACCGGGAGCGTGCCGGAAATATGCAGACCCGCGAAATCCGCCAGGTCATTTTGTAGATATTTTTCAAAAGGGTTAGTTGCCATAATTATTTACCGCTCTATTCGCCCACCGGGGCATTAACCGAACTGTTCGGAGGAACCTGGCATGATCGCCGTGTCGAGATTCAGTTTCGTCCCGTTTGCCCCGCGATGCGATGCCTCGGGAACGACCAACCGACCGGACAGATGCAGGACGCCGGGGTGCACGTGGAACCGAACCTCACGCAATACCGAGATCAGCCACTCTTGCCCGCTGTCACGCAGGAGTTTTCCCAGATCCAACCGGGCGTTTTGACCGTCGACCTTGATCCAGTCGGGGAGCGGAACAACGTTCAGTGCCATCTCCACGACCCCGCGGGTGAGCACCGTGAGTTTCAAAACTGGCTCCTGAGGAAAGGGGACATACCGCTCGACGCGGGCTTCGGCGCGAATCGTGGTGTTGAGTAAAAACAGACTTATCGCTACCTCCAGCAAAATCAAATCATCCCCCGTGAATCGAAGCCGGAAACTGCGGATCATTTTCGGGAATGGCACGTCGCTGAGGAGGTCATCCAATACCGGTTGCGTGATCGGAATGGATAGCGCGACATCAAGCCCGGCAAGGTCCGAAAGCCCCGTCGCTTTCTGTCTTTCCCAGAACCACGTCAGGAACCGGGACACCGCGCTTTGTTTTTCACTTGTATCTGCCATGGATAAAAAAAAGTGTAGCACAGATGGGGCATTAAATAGTGCCTGCCCCATCTGTTTCGTGCACTAAATCGGTCGCTTCGACTCCACGCACAAACCGTTAAAGATGCCATGCGAGGACGAAACAGTGACGCCGGTGCCGACTACCGAGTTCTCCAAATGCGTTCCGGCTTTCACCGTCGCGCCATCCCACAGAATCGAGTTGACAACGGTCGCACCCGCCTCGACCGTCGCACCCGCGCCGACTATGGTGTAATCGCGGATTTCACCGCTCACCGTCGCGCCAGCGCAAACTACGCAGTTTTCGTTCACGATGCTCGCCCCGGTCGGCAAGTCAACGGACACTTTTTTATCCAAAACGTCGCGCTGGGATTGGCGATAGATGGCGAGATTGCCGACATCTTTCCAATATGCTTCGCTCGGCACGGCAAGCATCGGTTCCCCCGCCGCCAGAAGCGCACCGAACACGTTGTTGCCGAAGCCGTAGAATGTTTCCGCCGGGATGTACTGGAAGACTTTGGTGTTGAAAACGTAGATGCCGGTGTTCGCCAGATTCGAGAACGCTTCGCCGTGCTTCGGTTTTTCCTGGAAGCGCGTGATAAAGCCGTTCTCATCGGCGACCACGATGCCGTATTCGGACGGGTCATCCACCGGGGTCACCCCGAGAGTTGCGACAGCACCTTTTTCCTTGTGTGCGTTGACGATTGCGCCGATATTCGTGTCGGTGAGGTCATCGCCGCCGATAACCAGGAAGGTATCGTCCGGGGCGTCGGCGAAGAACGATTCGCACCGTTTGACACCGCCCGCATCGCCCCACAGTTTATCTTCGCGGGAGTAGTAGATCCGCACACCGTATTCCGAACCGTCGCCGAGCGACTCCTCGATGCGGTGGCCCAGATACTGCACGTTGACCATGATGTCGGTGAACCCGTGCTTTTTGAGCAAATCAACGAGGTGTCCCATGACTGGCTTGCCGACAATCGGTACGAGCGGTTTAGGAAGGGATCGGGTCAGTGGGTCAAGGCGCGAACCGATACCCGCGCCAAGAATCATTGCTTTCATGCTTTAGTTTTCTCCTGATCCAGATTTCTCCCACCCTAACGCCCTCCCTCAATTCTTGAGGGAGGGCGTTAGGGTGGGAGAAAAACGGAAAACCTTAAAAAGTAATCGTCTTCCCGGTTGTGGAGGATTCGTAGATCGCGTCCAGAATCTCGGACACCACCAATGCCTGCTCCCCGGTAACGACCGGTTCGGTATCGTTTATGATCGCGTTGATCCACATCTCGGCTTCCAACTCGTGCGGTTTCTCTTCCGTGCCGTCGTAGAACGCCACGCCGCCGCCGTGCGTCTGCACTTTGGTGTCGTACAGTTTGCCGTACTTCTCGCCGTTGATATTCAGACCGCCCTTGAAGTCCGCACCGCCTTCCGTGCCGTACAGGGTGCAGTTCGCCTCCGACGGATTACGCTCGTTCAGTGCCCAGGACGATTCGAGGAAGATGGTCGCGCCGGATTTCATCTTGATAAAGCCGAATGCCGAATCCTCGACCGTGTAGACCTTCGGGTCCCAGGAACCCCACGCGTTCGCGGCGTTCTCTCGGTCGGCTAACTTGCGATATACCGAGCCGGTAACCGACTCGACTTCGTAGTTGTTCATCAGCCAGAGCGTCAGGTCGAGCGCGTGGGTGCCGATGTCGATCAGCGGACCGCCGCCCTGCTTGTCGGCGTCCAGAAACACGCCCCAGGTCGGGACGGCGCGGCGGCGGACGGCGTGTCCTTTCGCCATATAGATCTCGCCGAGTTCGCCGTTCTCGACCATCTTTTTGAGGATCTGCGAATCGGCGCGGAATCGGGACTGATACCCGATAGAAAGTTTCTTGCCGGTGCGCTTCGACGCTTCGAGCATGGCGCGGGCATCGGCGGCGCGTTTCGCCATCGGCTTCTCGCTCATCACATGCGCACCGGCTTCCAGCGCGGCGATGGTGATCGGGGCATGGGAATCGTTCGGCGTACACACATGAACCACGTCAATGCCGCCTTTCGCGAGTAGCGACTGGTAATCGGTATGCACCGACGCACCGGGAACACCGTATTTACTGGCGGCTTCTCCCGCTTTCCATTCCTCGATGTCGCAGAAGGCGACTAAATCTACGGTGGTGGACGATAACCGTTTCAACGCGGGTAAGTGCTTACCATTCGCGATACCGCCGCAACCGATGACGGCGACTTTCAACTTTTCGGGCATAATATAAAAGGAGACCTTTCCTTGTTTCAAGTAAAAATCGTGGCACGACATGGCAAACCAAACGCTTTGCCAGACACGTCTTCGAGTAGTTTCGCCGTGCGGGAGCTGGGTTCCTGCTACCTGGCTTCCTAATCTCTATTCTGTTCTTTTTCTGTCCGAGAAGGACAGAAAAAGACAAAAGATCATTGCGTCATGAATCGCGGTATGCGAAGGTAATCTCCAGTTCGATACTCAAGCCGCGGGGCAACTGCAACGGCGCGTAGGCGGTCCGGGAATGCTTCCCGCGTTCGCCAAGAGCATACAGGAATAGCTCCGATGCGCCATCGAGAATTGCAGGCTGGTCCTCGAATCCTTCTGCGGACGCAACATGACCGGCGACGTGAAGCAGTCCTACTAACCTATCGAAACCGCCGAGAGCTTGATGAATTCTTGCCAGAGCGTTCAACGCGCTGATCTCCGCCGCCTTACGTCCCTCCTCGATGGTCAACTCCTGACCGACGCGTCCGCGTAGATATGGATCGGAACCAGGCGTTTGGGCGGCGAGGAATCCCATACCATGATGAAGCCGGAACGGCTCGTATTGTCCGGCAGGGGGTGGGGGCGACGCGGGCAATTCCAGCCCCTTTTCGTTCAAACGGCGGAGTACCTGGGTGGTGAAATCGGTAGTCATATTTTTCCTTTAGGGTTTAGTTACGTGGGACTGTTTCTGCTCCCGCGTTTCATTCTTCTATGTCAGTCACTTTGCGTCAAGTACGCACCTTCTGGTAACATTTGAAAATGATCTCAAATCTGGTAGCAAATCCCTTAAAGGAAACCTGTCCGTCGCGGCACATGTTGGAATTAATCGGTGGCAAGTGGGCTGTTTTGCTACTGTGCGCTCTGAAAGCTGGACCTGTACGAACGGGAAGTTTGAAGCGTACGCTGGAAGGGATCTCGCAGAAGATGCTGACTCAGACACTGCGGGAACTACAGGCATATGGAATTGTGGAGAGGGTAAGTTATCCTGAGGTGCCGCCTCGTGTAGAGTATCGGCTCACCGAGATCGGGCACTCTCTCGCTAAAATCGTCCATCAGATGGAGGAATGGATCGTCACTCATTACGGCGAACTTCAACAATTCCATGAGAGTCACGCCGGAACTGCCGAAGAGCAGAAGGCTAGTCAGTGATCTATGGTAGCTCTCTTGTTGCTAACCGTTCCGGAGTCCTGCCAAAAGACATGCTGTCAATGCGCGGGCGGCATCGCCGGAGGAGTCGAGCGTGGGATTGAAAATGGTTACCGTTACGCCGAGCATCTGCCCGGTTCGGTGTGCCATTTGGAGCACTTCGCTCGCCTCTTCAAGGGATAGACCGCCGGGCAGGCGATAATCTACAGCGGGCATCACCGCGTCGTCGAGAACGTCGGCGTCGAAGTGGAACCAGAACCCCCGGAGCGCGGTGTCGGAGGCACGCGCTGTCAAGTGGCGAAGTGCTTCGGTCGCTGCCTCCGCGACTCCTTGTTGCCGCGCTTGTGACAGACCATACGAACGGATCGCCGTTTCTGCCACATCCTTGCTACCGCCCCGCTGCGCCTCCTCTCCATCTCTGTAGGCGAAAACTACCGTGTCTTGTTCCTGCATCAGTGGTT
>JACMIS010000070.1 GCA_014381035.1 Armatimonadota bacterium | reverse complement strand
CGCAATAGACCAGTTCGAAATCGCTATTCAAGTGTCGTTCCGACTCTTCCCGGTACTTCTTAATAGCGTCGTGTTCCAGTTCGGATAAAGTGAGCTGGTTGGTATGGGAGTGAAGCCCCGGTTCAGCACCGATACGTTGCAGGAACAGTTCCCCGGCAGGAGCACGGTCGTTACTGTCTGACATGAGCATGGTGCGCCCCTTTTCTTGCGCCGCCATCACGATGGCAGGGAGGAGTTGTCGTGCGATCCCCTCGCGCCGTCGCTCTGGCAACACCTGGATATGAAACGAAGCGACATGCTGGTTTTCTTGCTGATGCGCGATTTGAAGTTCGCCAAGACCGACGACAGGGCTATCGGCGCGATTTATATCGCGTACCTCCCAGTTTTGAAGTTCGATGAATGGCGGAACGTTGCGCCGCCGGGCAAGGTGGGCTTCGATGGTTCGCGGCGGGTCGTCGGGGTGGGATTCGGCACGGAGTCGGTTCTGAAATGCAAGATATTCCTTGTGAGCGTCATCGCTCAAGGCGGCAAAGTCGACCTTGCGGAGAAGGAACGACGAATCGGTCGCGGCGGGGTCGCCAGCGGTGTCGTTCGGGGCGGGAGTCTGCTGATTCATCGGGTACCTCCTGCCGAGTCGTTTTCGGCGCGATTTATTTCGGCGGGCGGGGTTGGGGTTCCTTCTACTGGGTCTCTCCCCTCCCATTCGGAATAGGAGGGGAACTATTCCCGACGCTAAAAATCCTTTAGCACCTGTCCGATAATCCCGACGCACTCTGACACCTGCGTGGCATTGATGAGGAGCGGGGGGGCAAACCGGATCTTGTTTCCGTGCGTCGGTTTCGCCAGCAACCCGTGTTCCATCAAGCGAAGACAGATCTCCCATGCCGCGTTTGGATGCGAATGGTTGATCACGATGGCGTTCAATAAACCCTTGCCGCGCACGGTATCAATTCGTGGCGAGTCGAGGCTTCGCAGCCCTTCGCGCAGGAGATCGCCCATCGCGGCGGCGTTCTCCGCCATTTTTTCGTCGCGCAGTACTTTCAATGCTTCCATCGCCACGGCGCACGCTAACGGGTTGCCGCCATAGGTGCTGCCGTGCTCACCCGGTTTGATATTTAGCATCACAGCATCGTCCGCCAATACCGCACTGACCGGTAACACGCCGCCGCTGAGTGCCTTGCCGAGTACGAGGATATCCGGGCGGACGCTTTCGTGGTCGCAGGCGAGCATTTTCCCGGTGCGGCATAGCCCGGTCTGGATCTCGTCGGCGATGAGCAACACATCGTACCGGTCGCATAGTTCGCGCACCGATCTCAGGTACCCCTCATCGGGGATCACGACGCCCGCCTCGCCCTGGATCGGTTCGATCATGAACGCGGCGACAGTGGGATCGGAGAATGCGGTCTCCAGCGCGGCGAGGTCGTTGTACGGCACCAGGACGAATCCGGGTAGGAACGGTCCGAAGCCGCGATAACTCGATGGGTCGGTGGACGAGGAGATCGCTGCCAGTGTGCGCCCCCAGAAGTTGCCCTCGGCGAAGACGATTTTCGCCTGGTTTTCGGCGATGCCTTTGCGTTCGTAGCCCCAGCGTCGCGCCAGTTTGACGGCGGTTTCGCCGCCTTCAACGCCGGTGTTCATCGGCAGAACCCGGTCGTAGCCGAAGTAGTCGGTGATGAATTTCGCGTACTCACCGAGCAGGTTGCTGTGGAACGCACGACTGACCAGCGTCAGTTTCTGCGCCTGCGCAACCAGTGCCCCGACGATGCGCGGGTGGCAGTGTCCTTGATTGACGGCGGAATAACCGGAAAGAAAGTCAAAGTACCGTTTGCCGTCCACGTCCCAAACGAAGACGCCTTCGCCGCGCTCTAAGACGACGGGCAGGGGGTGGTAATTGTGTGCGCCATACCGCGCTTCCAACTCCAGAAAATGTGGGGTTCTCACTGACGTAAGCATAACCGGATATGCCTTTCACCATGTCGAATCCTTATCAATTCAGACAGTATGAATCATTGTATCATGTTCTTTTTGTCCTTCGCGGACGGCGCCAACGCATCGTTGGTGCCGTCCACGAGGGGCAAAAAGAACAGAACGATTCGGTTACAACTCGAAAACCAGGTAAGCAAGGATCTGCTCTTGCGGCAGAAGCGTGTCTGACGGATCCAGACCGGGTTCGGTATGGTACGAACTATAGAGCACCTTACCCGCCCCGAACGGAGCTGTCACCGTCAGCGTCCGGGTTTCGCCCGTACCCACCTGCCGCCCACGCCCACGCTTCTTGTCATGCGCGTGCGCATGAGTGTGCGCGGAGCGTCCTTCTCCTTCTTCGATCAGCAAGCCACGAATCCACTCCTTACCCCCGGCTTCCGGCTTGTTGATCACGCCCCAGCCGCCCAAGAACCCCTCGATATGAACCTTGCCGTCACCCTGAAGCACGCCGCGTGCCGACAGCCAGTTGCGCAGATTGTCGTCCAGCACGTCGGCGTTGCTCGCGACGCCGCTCGTACCGACCTCCGCTTCCCCCGACTGCTCCGATGTGCCGATAGCAACCCCGTCCTCGCCAAAGAAATCTATCGCTTCAGGTATGGACTGCTCGATGTAGTCATAAGCCAGGTCAGTGACATATAGATTGCCGCCATTCTGGACGTAATTGCGCAGGTTTTGACGGACAGCAGCATTTTCTAACGGTTCCTCGTCCGCGCCGCAGTCGAAAAACACAATATCGTACTGCGCCAGTTTCGCCGCATTGCTGACAAGGTCGTTCGCAGTGCCCTGTGTTCCTGTCGCACCTAAGAACGATTCCCCATAAATATCGAATGTCTGGGTACCCGGTTTCAGGCGTCCGTTTTCAACTTCGCCGAGTCCCAGTTTCGCTAGAACATCCTCCATGCGGTCGAACGTCCCTAGCACTACAGCGATCTTCGCAGCACCCGTTCCGGTAATGGGGAGCGTGGTTTGCGCGACGGGGATCGTAGAGGTTCCTCCCGCCGTGACCGGTATCACGGTCTTGATCAACCACTGCCCTTTGAGAATTTTGACCACGGTGTCGCCCACGGGAACACCCGTAAGTGAAAAATTGCCGTTTGCGTCGGTGCGGGTTTCGGTGAGTGCCGGTTCAGGCGCGGCGCGTCCGGCACTGGAGAGCGGTGCTATGGCGCGGGTCTGGTCGGTCGGCACATAAATGAGCGCGTCGCTGACCGCAGTTCTGCCATCCGGCGCGAAAACGCGCCCGGTGACGGTTCCAGTCGCGGCGGGCGAGCTTGTCGGCGAGGGGCTTGGTGATGGCAGTATGCTGGCCGAACTGGAGGGCGACGGTGAAGGGGCGATACCGTTATCGTCGTCATCGTCGCTGCCACCACAACCTGCGAGCGTGAACGAGAGTGTAAGTGCAATTCCCGAGGCGAGAAGTGCGACGGGGCGCAACCATTTTTTATTTTCTGTTTGCACGAAGTATCCTTTCCGAGCGGCTGAATTTAACACCACTGATGCCGCCCGCAACCATGTCATCATATATACACTCACACTTATTGGCAATCATTTTTAGCTCGCTTGTGATATTATTATCATCAGTTTCTTCGCTTGTTTTCGCCGAAAACCATGTCATCAACGCCCCGTTTCTTCGTCCCCCCGTCCGCGATACAGAGCGACTCTGTCACGCTCCCCGCTGATGCCGCACACCACGCCGTCGGTGTCCTGCGATTGCGCGAAGGGGAAGCGATACTCGTGCATGACAATACCGGGGATGGCTATCAGTGTCGCTTGATCCGCGCTCAACCCAAGGCGGTCGTCGCCGCTATCGAATCCCGCTACACAGTGATGAGCGAACCGAAAACGCGGATCACGGTGGCGCAAGCACTGCCGAAAACGGGCGAGAAGATCGAACAGGTGCTTCAGCATGGGACCGAGGTCGGCGCGGGAGGTTTTGTTCTGTTCCAATCCGAGCGAAGCGTGGCACGAATGGAGCAGAAAGATAAGGTCGAGAAACGCCTGGAACGCTGGCAGGGAATCGTGCACGGCGCGGCGGAGCAATCGGGGCGCGGACGATTACCGACGGTGGAATGGGAGCGACACGCGCCCGACATCACGCGCCGGATCGGAGAGTGGGACGCGGCGATGACGCTCCACGAAGGCGCGACATTGTCGCTACGAGACGCCCTGCAAACGGAACGGGTAGCCGGTGCGGCGCGGATCCTGATTCTGGTCGGACCGGAAGGCGGCTTCACTGACGCAGAAGTAGCAGGTTTCACCGGTGCCGGAGCAGTGTCCGTCAGTCTGGGCGCACGTATTTTGCGCACGGAAACGGCGGCACTGGTCGCTCTGGCGCAGATTCTGTACACTCGCAACGAGTAATCGTGAGAGATCCGACCGCGACTGCGCCAACTTACCTTTCCCGTTAGTATACCTGAGACACGTTCCCCTCCCGAAAAAATGTCAAAAATGGCTTGTCAGACCCTGCTCCGTCGTGTTACAATCCGCCATCGGTTTTCGCGTGCGTTTGTGAGGTTTTGCACATCCCGAACCGATTTTCGCAAGGAGCGTTTCATGCCCGAAGAAGAGTCAGAAGAAGGGTTCGTGTTCCGTGACCGACGCCGCACCCCAGCGTCGGAAACACCCACCCCATCCGCACCCGTCGAGATCGCCGAACCCGAAGGCGAAGTGTATGATGATTTAGCGATGGAGGGCGAAGAGAACCCTGAGCAAATGGGCGGATTACCCGATGTGTATTCGGTCCTGGCTCTCTTTCTACAGGAACTGCGCTCGTTGGCATGGCTTCGTATGGGATTGGTGGCGAACCCCTCTACCGGACAGATCGAGCGTGATCTGGATCAGGCGCGCATCGCCATTGACACCGTGGAGTTTCTCGCGAAGCAGTTGGAACCCGCAGTCGCCCCGGAAGAGCGGTTACCACTCAAGGCATTGGTGAGCGATCTACAAATCAATTTTGTCGAACAAAGTAAGCGTCCGTAACTTTTGCGTGTTTCGGTTTTCTAAAATAAAAACGCATTTCGGTATATTTTCACTCCCTATTCAGAAGGTGTAGCTGGAATCAAGAGCGAATCCTACTGGTGTGCAACGTTGCGAATGCATTGGTTTCGTGTCTAAACAGGTTGTATCAAAACAAACTGTTAAGGAGTTTAAAAGCGGTTGATCAGAACAAGCCTCCCCATACCACCCGCCGAACAGTTCCGACTCCGGTTAGAACTCGCGGCGCGGCGCACCCGCCGCGCTCTCGAACAGCGACGGCGCGACCTGCGTTTCGGTGCCGAAACCGCGTTGCGAGTCGCCACTTTCGCGCCCCGTGCTCTTCACGACAACTACTTGCGCGTTCGCTGGCAAGAGGAACTCAAACAGGAGCGAGCAAACTTTAACGACTTTTATAACCAGTACGACGCCCTCATCGGTTTGCTTTGCCTTGCAGCGCACGAAGGCAATAGTTCGAAGATCGAAGTGGAATACAAGGAAAAGCGAGCGTTTTTCACGTCGCGCTATCCGAAGATCAAACAGTATGTCGCGGCGCACCTCGAGATCGATCCGAACGATACGTTGCAAACGCTCTGGGGGCGCCGGGCATGTGATGCTTTCGAGGCGATGTTCTCCCCGGCGACGGTCGGGACACTGCTCGAAACCGACAACGGACATCTCATCGAGCGCATGGTGCGCGCCAACACCGCTCTTGCGGACTGGGAAAGCGATCTCGAAAAGCGTGAGACTACCGCCAGCCGGTAGTCGTCTGTGGTGTTCTTTACAGTGAACGCCAGTTCCACGCAAACAAAAAGCCGCGCTCCTCTGAGCGCGGCTTTTTGTTTACGTACTACTTTTGAAAAATCTACTTTTCGTCGTCTTCGGCGGCTTTGGCTTGCTTCGCCGCCGCCTGCGCTTCCGCAATACCAGGGTGCAGTTCAAATATTTTGATCAGGCGGGTGATCTCGAACGCTCGCTGAACAAAGGGGGCGACCTGTACTAGATAGATACCACCGCCATTTTCTCGCGCCCGCCGTACGGCATCTACCAGCACACCTAGTGCCGCCGAGTCCAGGTAAGGCACTTTAGCGAGATCCAGAACGAGGCGATGGTGCCCGCGATCCATAATCCCTTGCAATGCCGTCCGTAAATCCGGGCAGGTATGTAAGTCAATTTCGCCGGTCAAACTCACTACCGGAACACCACCGTCCTCCGGGGTTTCGTCAACCGTTATTTCCAGTCCCTGCAAAACGCTTGCCTCCACTCTCCTCTGGTTGCTTCAAACGCCGATAGACGCTTCGCACTCCGATAAAAATGAGTATACCGTATCGCCGCCCGTATGCCATAGCATTGGTGTGAAACCGGCGTCCACGCGGTTAATCCTCCATCGTCGCGGCGAACTTCTCTTTCGGGGACCACGCCAGATCCAGGGTCCTCGCTGCCAACGCTTCATCGAGCCGACGTACCGGCGCGATATGGGGCGCGCTACGGATTACCTCCGGGTTTGTTCTTGCCTCTTCGGCGATAGCCTCCAGCGCGATAACGAAATCGTCCAGCGTTTCGATGCTTTCGGTTTCGGTCGGTTCGATCATCAAACACTCCGGGACGATCAGCGGGAAATACATTGTGGGGGGGTGGTATCCATAGTCAATAATGCGCTTCGCGATATCCAGTGCCTTGACACCGTACTTCTTCCACTCCTTGAGCGTGAACACACACTCATGCATACAGGTTCGGTCATACGCCACCGGCATCGTCTTGCCCAGTTTGACGCGCAAATAATTCGCGTTCAGGACTGCGTTCTCGGAGATCTGCGCGATATTCTCGCGCCCGTAATGCCGGATATACGCGTATGCTCGTACCACGGCGAGAAATGCCCCCGCGAACGGCGAGACCTTGCCCACGGAAAGCGGACGTTCATAGTCCAGATGGAACGTGCCGTCATCATTTTTCACGGCTTGTGGCACCGGCAGGAACGGTTCCAGAATCGCCTTCACGCCGACCGGCCCGGAACCGGGACCGCCGCCACCGTGCGGCACCGAGAAGGTCTTATGCAGGTTGACGTGCATCACGTCGAAGCCCATGTCACCGGGGCGCACCGTGCCCACGAGCGCGTTCATGTTCGCACCGTCGCCGTACATCAAGCCGCCCGCGTCGTGGATCATGCGCGAGATTTCCAGAATGTCGGTCTCGAAAAGCCCGACCGTGTTCGGGTTGGTGAGCATGAACCCGGCTAGTTCGTCTTTGTGCTTCTCGACCT
>JACMIS010000517.1 GCA_014381035.1 Armatimonadota bacterium | reverse complement strand
GGGCGTAAGGGGAGTGGTGTCACTACCGATACCGGTCTGCCCATGAACGATGAGCAACTCGCCGAAGTGTGCACCTGCTTGAAAAAACGGTGCGGGTCGGGCGGCACAGTCAAGGACGGCGTGATCGAGATCCAGGGCGAGCACCGCGACACTCTGGTCGAGGAATTGACGAAGCAAGGCTACAGTGTGAAGCGCGTCGGGGGGTGAGGACTCCCTGTAAATCAGGAGAGTCTGGAATCCCGAAGATTTGACAAGGATTTAATCTTTTCTTAACGTGCCAGTCGCAGTCGAGTAAGTATACTATCTGTGATCACGTCCGATGTGGTTCGGTCGCATCCAATAGAACACAGTTCCTATGAATGAAAGGACATTCATGTTATCTCGTCGTGCGCTCCATCTTTTGTCAGTGCTCACCTCAGTGTCCGTCGCCCTTCCTGGCGCGGTCGTTTGTCTTCCGTCCGTCGCGCTTGCCCGGAGACAGAAAGCGAACCCGCAGGTGGCTCCGGGCACCACCCTCACTCTCAACTCACCACTAGAAAGCGAGGGCAGCTATTCCACTAGTAATCCTCCAAGCCATATAGAGGTCTTGAACAGTTCGGGGGCTGTCGTCGCCTTCGGAAACACCGGTAGCGCGACCTTGCAGGGGTGGTCCGCCTACCTCCAGAAAAGCGTTCCAAACGCGACGGGCCAGATGAGCATCGCGGTTCCCGCGAGTGCGACGCCGGGGCAGGGGTACCGCGTCCGCGTCCGCCGACCCGGGATCATAGTCTTCCCAAGCGGTGAACAAATCTATACGATTTACCTGTCGCCACCCTTCGATGTTGTCGATTCACAAACTGATCTGACTGCCACTGCGACATCATACAACAGAGTTCAACTGGCATGGCTTGACAACGAGACGGGCGAAACTGGTAGACGGATTGAGCGGAGCAACGACGCAGGTGTCACATGGCGTGAAATCGCGTTTGTGGAACCGAATATCACGTCATTTCAGGATAACAACGGGCTGAATCTCAACACCTCATACCAGTACCGTGTTCAAGCAACTCGCCCGACGACGACTGCTACCCACACTAATGTTGCAACAGTAACTACCCCGATCTACGACAATAGCGTAACAGGAAACGCTTACCTGTATAAGATCGATATGTATCCTCGCGTGATTAAATCAGGTTCTGCCGGAACTGGTACGGTCACGCTAAGCAAGCCATCGGCATCAGACACCGTAATAACATTGAACTCGAATAAAACAGCGTTCGTGTTGCCCAACCCGAAGACGGTGACCATTCCTGCTGGCAAGTTATCGGCGACATTCCCTGTACAGGTGGTTGGAACAGTCACGGACAACGTGTTTGCATACATCAGTGCCAAAGCGGGTGACTGGGCACAAGCCACAGTCGCAACGGCGATTCCGCAAACTCCTTCCTATACGTTGGAGGATTTGCAAATCAGGTCAGGAAATAAATCAGTCTCTTTGCATTGGGAACGGTTGGACTTCGGTTTGTGTCGCAAACTTCGTCTGTATCGCCGTCTGCAAGGGCAATCCGACCCGATAGGCAAAGAAGTGGCTGCCGTAGAAGAATCTTCCGTTGTCGCTGACGCCGACGCGACCCTGGTAAACGGCACCCAATACGAGTATCGTTTGGGAGTGCAGGAGTGGAATGGCACTATCGCCTCGTGGTCACCCTGGACGACAGCGACGCCGACTATAAATGCACCAACCGTACAGTTAGAAAGCTATTCCTCGACTTGGAATGGGTTCGTGACGTTCTATCTCCGGGAGAATGAAATCGGTAAAGCAGGCGACTACCAAATTATCCTGGATGGTAAACCTTATGCCAGTGGTCGCTTTGCCGATACAACCTCGGAACTGTTAGGTGGAGATCGCGACAATCGGCATATTTTTAGCTTCAAGACAGACAACATAAAACCAGGACAACACACGATGCAGATAGTCGCCGGTGACGGCATTTTCTGCGTTGCGACACCGCCCACAACCGTCAACGTCGCCAACAAAGTCAACTTCGGAAGCGACGATTGGTATTTTGTTCCCTCCAGAGGAGAGTACACAGTTTTCACTGCCTCATCTTCTGTCAAGGCGTCTGAATGGCACCTGGAAATCACGAAAGACGGTCAAACTACCCCGGTCTTGATCAGAACAGGATCGCCTTCGGAACAGTTCAATTTCTCTTGGGATGGGAGTGCCCAATCGGCAGGAAGTTATACCGCCAAATTGACGGCTACACTCCCCGGTGAGAATGGTCAAGGAAATCAGACCGTAACAAAACTGAGAAAAATCACAATGGCGTCGGACGTTTGTGACGGTCTGATAGTTATTTCGCGACATAACCAGACATCCGCAGGAAACTTCGACCCGACGGGGAGTGCCACAAAACCTGACGGCAAACCATTTGATGCGGATGAGGTATTAGGTGCCACCGTTGCAAACGCCCTCCGTGCTCGCGGCGGCAGTGGGTATCAAGCCGTTGTTCTGTTAGCACCAGAAGATCAAGAACCAGATTGGCAAGAGTTGGGGGTTGACTATGATGGTCTGAAAAAATGGATCTCCGAAGACGCCATTGATTTTTATGCCTCCGCACATGGTATCGAATCATATTTCGACAACGTCACCCCGAGTGGACGATTGAAGTTCCGTTGGGGGAAAAAATGGTTCGCGTCGAACACTGAAGGATACACGGGCTCCACTGCGAGAGCAAGAAAGAACAAAGACTACATTTACGTCAATGCCTTGACAGAGGATCGGCTCAACAGAGGCGAACCGTTCCCTTATCGACTTGTTTTTGTCGACACCTGCTTCAGTGCCGGAGGGATCACGGACCCCGACGATGCGAACTATGGAAAGCCGGTAGAGAACGAGTCACAGGTAAACAAAACATGGGCTGAGGCATTCGGAATCGACATTGCAGGAACACAAATCGAGAACTGCTTTTTCGGATGGAATGGATTTGCAGGCGGGAGCGTTTGGCGGGTGTATCAGCCTTTGGAAGTTGCGAACGTGACCGAGTGGTTCGGATTTACTGGTTACTGGTACGATTGGCGCATTAAATTCTGGGAACGGATGGGGCAAGGCGATTTCGTCACGAATGCCCATGTCGGTCCCTTTCCTCCGCTTTCTCCGCCAGTTGGTGCTTTCGGGCAAGCAAATAGTATTAACTCGCCGTCGTCCGGTCCTAGAAAGAAGCAGGGCTTCTCTCCTACAGACCCGAAGCGAGCCGTTATATTCGGAAATGTTCAGTTGTAATGTGCTGTGCTTAGGTAGTTGATAGTTCTATGGCTCTTTGCTGGGCTACTTTTTAACGAGAACAGCCGTGCCCGCAGATGCGGGCACGGCTGTTCTTTATACTCCTGCTTTTTGCCGTTTCCGAAGACATACGGCACTCAGCGACGAACAACCGTTAAGAATGATCAGGATTGTTTGCAAGGCAGGCAGGATTGGGGAAAAGGAGCGCGGTAGGGGGACAAGTACCGGTGAACAGACGAAATGACGGGATGTGGCTGGCGGCGGCGATAGGATTGGGTGTCGCGGCTTTAGCCGGGATGGCGTTACGGCAAGGACGCAGGGCGGACTTCTTCGGCAAGACGGTGTTGATCACGGGGGAATCGCGCGGGCTGGGGCTACTTCTGGCACGCCGTTTCGCCGCCGAGGGGGCGCGGATGGCTTCGTGCGCCCGTGACACGGACACGCTCGCACGGGCGCGGCAGGACCTGATCACACGCGGCGCGGCACCAGACCAGGTGTTTGTCCATTCCTGCGACGTGACCGACCCCGCGCAAATCGCCGCCACGGTCCGTGCTACCGAGCGACATTTCGGCGGACCTGCGGATCGTGAAGTCGCACTGTTCGCCGATTAGCAGGTTAGAACACTTCCCCCGTGCCGGTGTCGAGCGGGGTGCCGTATTGCCCGGTGTTGCTGAACACTGCGCCCGGCAACGCTTTGAGGCGGATCGTGAACGAGAAGCCTTGCTCGGTGCGGAACCCGAACGGCTGGTTGACGTAGCGGAGCGTGATCTCGTAATCGTGCAGAATCCGCGTCAGCGCGAAACTGCGGTAGTCGAACTGCTTCGTGACGCCGTTGTAGCCCGCGAACGCGGTGAAGTTCGCCTTGTCGCCGAAAAGCGGGGTTTCCAGCGAACCGGTGATCTGCGGGAATTTCCGGGTGCGCGGGTCGTAGCGCAAGCCCGAGTCGAACGCGAACCCGCCCGGGGCACGGACCCGGATCCGGTTCGTGGCGTCTACCAGTACCCGGTTGTTGATGTCATATGTGCTCGTGAAACGGGTTTGAAAGATCGGCGACGGGCGGAGCGCGAGTTGCGCGGAAAGGTTCTGCCACGGGTTGCTTCGTTGCCCCTGCGTTAATTCCGCGCGCGCCCGCTGAATATCGTAGCCGGTCAGGAGTGACAGGCGCGTCCGGTACGACTGGACGTTGAGCGAGGTCCCGAGGTTGTTGTTCGAGCCGATGGAATCGAGCCGGAAGTTGATGGGGGCGCCGCCGTACGGGCGCAGGTACGAATAGTTGAGGTTGTAGGTCGTGTCCCGACCGATACGTTGCACGAACTGCGGCGACGACTCCAGAACGTACTGCGCCGCGTCGCCGCCCGCATACAGGTATTGGCGCAAGCCGCCGTTCATCGTCACCGAGGTGGAGTTGCGGGGGGCGAGGGAGTAAGTACGCGAACCATCCACGTCGAACAGGGCGCGGCTGGTCGTGGTGCGCCCGGGGTTTTCCACGAACCGCCCGAAACCGACCGCGAAGTTGAGCGGCAGGTCGGTGAACCGCCCGCCGATACGCTCGCCCGTGGTGCGAAGCGTGAATTCGGGCAACCGCTCGGTCCCCGAGAAAAAGTTGTTGTTGGTGCCGCCGCGTAGCCGCGCGGCGAACGACCGGT
>JACMIS010000069.1 GCA_014381035.1 Armatimonadota bacterium | reverse complement strand
TCGGCAAGGATCACGCCCGCCGCGTCTACCGTCACCGCGACCAGAATCGGCGAGAGAAGGTTCGGCAGAATATGCTTCAGGATAATTCGCCCGTCGGTCGCACCGAGTGATCGCGCCGCTTCCACGAACTCGCGTTTACGAAGCGACAACACCTGTCCGCGTACGAGACGCGCCAGTGGGGGCCATCCGGTGACACCGAGCGCGACGATGACCAGTGTCATCGAAGCGGCGGGCGATGACGCGGCGGTGCCGAGCGTACCGAGCAGAAGAATCGCCAGTAGCACATCGGGGAATGCCAGCATGACATCCGTGATCCGCATCAGAAGCGTGTCCAGCCATCCCCCGCGATACCCGGCGATCAGCCCGACGGTCAATCCGATCCCGACCACGAACAGTTCCACCGAGACCGCGACCGACAGCGAGATTCGTGCCCCGTAGATAAGACGGCTCAGAATGTCGCGACCTAAATCATCGGTACCGAACAGATGCGCGGCAGATGGCGGTTCCAGACGGTGCTTGAGATCTTGCGCCGCGAACCCCTGCGGCGCGATGATCGGTGCGAACACGGCGCAAAGCACGATAAACGTAAGAATCGCAAGGCTACCGGCGGCAAGCGGATTCGATATCAGCCGCCTCCAGACACCAGGTGGTGGCGGGGCGAGCGGTTCGACTGTGTCTGGAGCGAGTGTCAGGGCGTCCGTAGTCGGCGAAGCAAGTCCCATAGCTTACGCGCCCCCCTTGGCGAGAGTAGCGACAGCAGACTTCTTCTCCCCGGTTCCCTTCGTCGTTCCTTCGCCCACGCGGGCGCGGGGATCGAACACGCCATAGAGAATGTCCACCAGCAGGTTCACGAGAACAAACGACGTGGCGAGTAGCAACGCCAACCCTTGCACGACCGGGTAATCGCGGTCCAGGATGGAGCGAATGCTCTGATAGCCGATACCAGGGATGGTGAAGAACGTTTCCACGATAAACGAACCGGAAAGCAGGTACCCGAACGTGGTCCCTGCCGCCGTCAGGACCGGAGGAAAAGCGTTTTTAAGGGCGTGTTTGAACAGCACCACAGCGGGCGACAAGCCTTTCGCCCGCGCTGTTCGGATGTAGTCCTGCGCCAGCACATCGAGCATCGCGGAGCGCGTCAGGCGGGCGATCAATGCCGACGAGCGGGATGCCAGCACCAGCGTCGGCAGGATGAAATATTTCAGGTCAATGCGCCCTTCCCCGAGCGAGAAGCCGATGGGCGACAGCGACTGCGAAAACATCCCCTTTTGCACCACGAGCCACAACACCAGAAGTGGGGCGAGCACGAACGACGGTACGGCGACCCCGATCATCGCAAGCGACATCGCCGCACGGTCAATCCACTTATTGGCGTTCACGGCGGCGAGAATGCCAAGCGGGATACCGACGACAAGCGAGACGATCAGCGAAACGATGGCAAGGGTGGCGGTATTCGGCAAGCCGCGCTTGATAATATCCGTGATCGGTTCGCGGGTCTGATACGAACGCCCGAAGTCCCCTTTGGTAACGATCTTTGTGACATAATCGGCGTAGCGCACCCTCGGCGGGCGGTCGAGTCCCCACTCGTGCCGGGTTCGTGCCTTCGCTTCCGGCGCGGCGCGCTGACCGAGCAGAATATCCACCGGATCGGCGGGCGACAGGTACGCGGCGAAGAAAACAAGGAAAGAGATCGCCAGAAGCGTCGGCACGGCGAGCGCGAGGCGGAGCAGGATAAAGCGTAGCAGGGGCGGCAAAGTCATAGGTGCGGGAAATGCTTGCGGGCATTATACCGCACACTGCGAAGCGTTGAGTAGCCGCATACAACTTCGCACTCGAAAAACAGGGGAATGCGCCGGGTGAACCAATAATCATGCGTGATTTATGCCATAATTATTGACCGGGAGCTTGCTACAGAACGTGATCGATGGCGTTCTGTTGTCACCCTCCGGCTTATGACATCGGTTGATTGCGCAGTGTGACATGAAGGGCAAAATGGACGAAAAGCAAGTAGTGCAATGGGCGGCGGGTACCCCACTCGAACTGGAAGAGTCTTCCCTCGACGACGACCGATTACTTCGCCTTCTCCGAACGCACCGTCTGGAAGTGCGATTCTGGGATCGCGCACGGAATACGAAACTGCCGTGGTGTATGAAGCGGCTTTTCCTCAAAATCCTGCCCCGGTGTAATCAGATCCGAAAAAGTGTACAGGAGCGGATCGCTCTCACCGACGAAATGGTTTCGGTGCTGGAATCAACGGACAAGCCGGTAATCACGCTCAAAGGGTTCACGACTTATGCCCTAACCGGGCAGGAGAGAAACCAGCGTTATAGCAGTGATCTCGATGTCATGTTCTCCGATCTGCCCTATCTGGTTAAGCGGATGGAAACACGCGGCTTCCAGGGCGGCAAAAAGCAGTGGGCTTCCCACGAATATAGCGCGTTGAAGCGTGGCGAGGCAACGATTGAACCGCACCGTTTTTTCCCCGTTTACTCCTACCCCGATTCGCTCCCCGGCGACCTCGTTCCCGAGAACAACCCCGGTCGGTGGACGCAACGGACCTTTAACCGTCGCCAGTCCAATATCGGTTACGAAGACCTGCTGGCGCATTCGCAATTCGGGATCGCGCCCAGTACCCGGCATCTGACAGTCGCCAATCCGAGCATGGCTGTTTTCATCCTGTGCACTCACGAGTTTCGCGATTACCTACAACGACCTTGCCGACTTGCTGTTGTCCATCTTTGCGCCCTGGCGGATATTGGCGACCTGACACGGCACCCGGATTTCGATGAGACGGTGTTTCTGCAACTCGTGGAAAAGTTTCACGGTCAGGACTCCGTTCGTCTCGTGCGGTATCTTTGCCGAAGCCTTCTGCAAACAGACCCTTTCCCGTTTTTCGGGGAACAATCGGGTGGCGAAACGGTTTCCCGGTTTCCCCAACTCCTGAACTACAAAGGGGGATGGGCACTGCTGGACGAACGACCGGATGACGGCTTGACGATGATGAGCACGGCGACCGTGGTAGATCGACTCGCGGCAGAGAGTGTTTCGGTGCCCGTGCTCTCGGGTGCTTCAGAAGCGGAAGCGAGGCGGATAGATCGTGTACTGATTCAGACGATGGACAACGCCGACTCGGAAGCACAGGACATCCGCTTCGAGGTCGCCGCATGGATCGATGAAACGTTACGGTTCGAGATCACGCTACTCGATCCGCTGGAGATCGGCTTCAATCATCAGTTCAAACTTTATTCCAATGACGGCATCAACGATTTCCACGATGTTTATGTACTCGCGCCACCGGACACGGACGATACGCTCCCGCAACTCGGACAGGCGGAGCGAGCCAACGTATTCGGGTATTGGAAAAACGCGAAGTGCGCGGTCCAGTTCTCACTCCCGCAGAAGTTCGACGCGGGGGCGGCGCATCCCATGCAACCTTTCGCGGTCATCTTAATGATCGGAAAATGGCGGTGGGACCGGGCAGAAATCTTCGAGTCGGCGTCTCCGGTCGTTATCGCCCCGCTTTGGCTGGTTCCTTCGGCGGCGGAGTCGGGGGTTTAATAACCCTTCGCCGTCGCCGTCCTGCGGACGCAGGATTACAGGCTGTCGTTCGGTACGCGCGGGAGCCG
>JACMIS010000516.1 GCA_014381035.1 Armatimonadota bacterium | reverse complement strand
GGACGTCGTCCTGTAGCACACCACATCCGCTACATCTAAATCGCGAACAGTTACTTTTTACGGCGTCGGGCAATAACAGTCGCGACTGGTAAGGCAATAGATAACGCCAGAAGTCCCGATCCCGGCTCCGGCACAGCGGCAACCCCGTTTAGGCGAAGCACCTGCCCACCCCCCGGAGAAACCCCGAGGTTGGAAACGTACAGCGATCCGTCGCTGTCAAACGCCATTCCCGTGGAGAACAGCAAACCGCCGGGAGGTCCAGGCAGCGTCACGTCGAGGAGCGTCTTCGTTCCGGTGTTGGGGTCGACACGAATCAACTGCCCTGGTCCGGGAACCCCGCCGCTTTCTGGTCCGAGTCCGTTCTGTGTCAGTTGCAGGACGTAGAGTTGACCATCCGGTCCGAACGCGAGGTCGATGATCGTCGTGAAGCCGGAAAAGGCTACCGTCGGTGCGCCACCACCCGCAGGTACATTGTATATCTCCGCGCCGCCTTGCTTGAACGGGAATCCGGTCAGTTGACTGACAAAGTAAGAGCCATCTGGTCCCAGTGCGACCGATGTCGGCACCGCTTGATAGGAAGGCGGCAGGGGGGTCACCGTATTTGGTTTCGTCGGAAATACGGATGCGACCGTGACCGTGGTCAAATCGGTTCCTACATTCCAAAGGGTGTTTGCTCCGGCATCGACGACACCGAATCCACCACCGACAAGCGGTGTAAGGGCGTAGGGGTTGCTGTTGATGTCAGTGACATCGTTAATTTGATCTGGGTTCAACAAACCTTCAGCGACAACAAAATCCGCGAGATTGACGCTCGGCACACCGTCGAAGTTGAGACGCACCAGTCGCCCGAAGAGATCACCGGGATCGCTGGTAACCCCCTTGCTGGTCGCGGAAGCGTTCAAGGCGGCTCGTTGTGCGGGACCGCCGACCGAACCGATCACGCCATACGCGACTCCGCCACCGTCGAATACGATGTCCTGCAAGCCAGTCGCACCGCCACCGTCCGTACCCGCGAGTGACGGCAAGCCCGACAGAACACGCGATTGCATACCGCCAAGAAGACGGCTGACGGAACCAGTAGTCCCATAAAACTCCTCTACTGGATTGACGCCGATTACGGACGGAGCATTTAAATCAAACACTCCAGTATTGGGATCAAACGCTCCGGAGCCAGCCTCGGTGATATAGACCCCACCGTCCGCCCCGATGGCGAGTCCGCGCGGGTTGTTCAACCCGCTCATTACGACTTGCACTGTGATCTGTGCGGATGCGAGCGATGCGAACGATAACGATAACGCGACCAATCCCGCAGACACGGAAACACGGCGTGCGGATTTTAGCATAAGTGAAAGCATTTCAGCCTCCTGTACAACCGCTACGTTTTATTTATTTCGCCCGTGCGATAAACATAGCGGTTGTATGATAGCAAAAAATGTACATTTTGGGAACCGGGTATTGCGGCGTGTCAGGCGACGACGGTGCCAGTGTTGGGGGTCTGCGATTCACGCATCGGAGCGCGGTCGGGATGCGACTCGTCTGGTAGGTCGCCTTCGCCTTTCATCGCCTCTTTCAGCGACGCGATGGCGACTTCGATCTGTTTGGCGTCCGGTTCGCGTGTGGTGAGGAGTTGCGTCCACATGCCGGGGCGCGACAGTGCGTCGGCAATGGGGTTGCCACGATATTTCCCGGCGAGGCGCAGCAGTTCAAACGAGATTCCGGCGATGGGCATCATCAAGCCCACCATCACAACGAGCCGAATGATCCCGGTCAGAATTCGCTCCAGTGTGGCGAGGTTTTCCGGTAGTTTGGGCAACAGCAACGCGTACAGCGGCGATTCCCGGAACACGGCGAAAACGAGCGTCGCGACGACCATCACGATAACGACGAACGACGTGCCGCAACGTGGATGGAGGCGAGTCTGTGCCAGCGCGGTCTCCACGGTGAGTGGTGCGCCGCTTTCCAGAGCGTTGATAACCTTATGCTCGGCACCATGATACTCGAACGTCCGTCGGACGTGCTTGTACCGTCCGACGAGGGAGATGTAGCCGAAAAAGATCGCGAGGCGGACGATGCCGTCCAGAAGCGCGGTCTGCCACCAACCGGTGATGCCTAACCTCGGTCCGATTACCTCGGTAATAAAATACGGGATTCCGACGATGAGACCGATGCCTATCGCCAGACCAAGAATCATCGCGCTACCGATAGCCACATCCGTGACGCGGGAAGTGTTGGGTGACGCGACACCGGGAATGACGATACCGGCGACCGGAGCAACACCCACAGGGGCGATCTCGGCGCGGGCAATCGCATCCTCCATGGAGGAGGAAGGCTTGGGAATATCCGCCTCCGCGACTTTTGCCGCCCAGAATAGCGCACGGGTACCCAGTGCCATCGCGTCCACGATGGAAAATGCGCCGCGCAGAAACGGCAGTTTTTGCCAATCGGGGCGCAGGGATTTGGGGACTTCCTCGCAAGTAACGGCAACCTGACCGTTCGCCCGCCGACAGGCGACGGCGAAAAAACGGGGACCGCGCATCATTACGCCTTCGATGACCGCTTGCCCACCGTAGAGTCTCTTCGGGGTTGGGGATGATGTTTCGCTACTCACACTTCTTATGCTCCGTTGGTAAGATACCCGTTTACAAATACATTCACGCGAAATACAAACGAGCAATTGAAATTGGTACCAATTTCAATTGCTCGCAATCAGTTGCACAACAAATGGAACGCTTATGAAAAAGATTACTTCTTTTTCATGCCATATTTTTGCATAAACTTCTCAACACGTCCCTCGGTATCCAGAATCATCTGCTTACCGGTGAAGAACGGGTGCGAGGCGGACGTAATTTCCGAAGTGAAAATCGGATACTCCTTGCCATCTTTCCAGACTCCGGTCTTGTTCGTCTTCAGAGTCGAGCGGCAAAGGAACGAATAATCGGCGGAACCGTCCTGGAAAATAATCCAGCGATATTCCGGGTGGATACCATCTTTCATGTATAAAAATCAACCTTTCGTAGCAAAGCCCGACGGTTTCCGACCGTCGGGCATTAGCGCGTATTATACCGCGCCTTTGAAACCGCCGCAAACCCTCTTCCGGTTCCGGTATAATGACCGTTATGTCATTCGATCCCACCGCAAGCGGTTATAAAATACCTTCCGCCGATATAGTGCAGATTCTCGATACCCCGCCCTCTCCCTCCGGTTTTCTCACCCCCGACCGAAAAACGTTGCTCCTCGCCGACTACGAAGCGTATCCCCCACTTACCACCCTCGCCCGTCCGTTTCTGAAGCTCGCCGGACTTCGTATTGACCCGGTTATCAACGGAACACAGCGCACCTCGCAGTACACCGGTTTTACTCTCGTGGACACGGAAACCGGAGAGCAGACGTCTGTCGCCGGAATACCGGATGGTTCACGACTCGGTTCACCGGTCTGGACATGCGATTCGTCGCGGTTCGCCTTTACTCGCGACACGGATACGGGCATCGAAATCGGCATCTGCGAACGCGAAGCCGGAGCAGTGCGTTTCCTTCCCGACCTAGTGGTGTCCGATATCCTGGCAGGACCCTTCCAGTGGAGCGACGACGCCCGCACACTCTTGGTCGCACGGATTCCCTCCGGACGCGGTTCCTTACCAGAACTGCCCATAGTGCCCGACAGCCCGGTCATCGAGGAAACATCGGGGAAATTCACCAAAGCGAGTACGTTTCAGGACCTGCTCCGAAGCGATTTCGACACGGCGCAGTTCCGCCATCTGACCACGGTACAACTTGCCTTTGTCGACATTGATACCGGGGCGATCACTCCGCTGCGCACCCCGGACGCGTTTATAGGTGTCGCGTGGTCACCCGATGAAAGATACCTTGCGGTTTCGCGCCTGACCGATGTTTCGTTCCGCGTACCGTATCACCTGTTCGGAAAAATCGTCGAGATATGGGACACGCACACCGGTACCGTACTTCACACCCTCGCCGACCTCCCGGTGCGCGATGAGATACCGCAACAGGGCGTCGCCACCGGTCCGCGCAATGTCGCATGGCAGGGCAACCATGATGCGACCTTGCTCTGGGTGGAGGCATTGGATGGGGGCGATCCACTGGCGAAGGTCCCCCACCGCGACGCCATTTTTACCCTGCCCGCACCGTTCACCGATGCTCCCCGCGAAGTGTTACGGCTGCAAGAGCGATACGCGGGCTGGGATTGGCTTCCGACACCGGACGATGTTTTGCTGACGGAATATAGCCGCGACCGACGCTGGCGCACGACCTATCGTTTGAACCTGTCCGAACCGGAACCGGAACGGAACCTATTGTTTGACCTGTCAGTGAACGATGCGTATAACTCTCCCGGAAACCCGGTTTACATTACCGAGCCCGACGGCAGACACCACATCCTGCAAGACGGCAACGCCATCTATCTGTCCGGACGTGGCTCCACCCCGGACGGCGACCGACCATTTCTGCGCCGAATGGATCTGACGACACGCGAGACCGAGGAGTTATGGCGGTGTTCGGGCGACGGTTACGAGGGATTCATATCGTTCCTTGATGGTTCGGTAAGTCGTTTGCTAACCTCTTATCAGAACAGCATTCAGCCAGCAAACTTTTTCCGTCTTGATCTCCAGACCGGTAAAAGGGAACCAATCACACACTTCGCCGACCCGCACCCGCAAATTACCGGTCTGCAAAAAGAGTTGGTCACCTATAAGCGCACGGCGGACGATGTCCCGCTATCCGGGGCGTTGTATCTGCCGCCGGATTATGATGTTGCGTCCGGCAAAAAACTTCCCCTGATCTTTTGGGCATATCCCGAAGAATATTCGGACGCCAGCACGGCGGGGCAGGTGCGCGGCTCTGACAAAACGTTCACACGCCTCGCCGGAACATCGCCGCTCTGGTTCGTGACGCAGGGATTCGCGGTTCTTCTGGACGCGACCGTTCCGGTCGTCGGCGACCCGGAAACCATGAACGACACATTTGTCGAGCAGATTGTCGGGTCCGCGAAAGCCGCGATTGACTTTTTAGACGAGCGCGGCATCATTGACCGCGACCGTGTCGTGTGCGCGGGGCACTCCTATGGGGCGTTTATGACTGCGAACCTGCTCGCGCATTCCGATCTTTTCGCCGCCGGGATCGCCCGGTCCGGTGCCTACAACCGGACGCTCACGCCATTCGGGTTTCAATCGGAGCGACGGTCATACTGGGAAGCCCCGGACATCTACCGCAATCTGTCACCATTCACTTACGCGGATAAGATCAAAGCCCCGCTCCTGTTGATCCATGGGCAAGCGGACAACAATTCGGGAACGCATACGTTGCAGTCGGAGCGGTTCTATCAGGCATTGGCGGCGCACGGCGCGACCGCACGGCTGGTGTTACTACCGCACGAATCGCACGGCTACCGGGCACGAGAATCCGTGTTGCATGTGCTGGCGGAGTGCTTCGAATGGGTAGATCGGTTCGTCCCGGAAGCCTCGTCTGATGGGTCGGGTTAACGCAACTGTGGTACTACATCAGGTGTCGAGTTAGCAACTCCTATGAACCGGGCCATGATTCAGGCGCGTGTGATGTCCGCTTCACTCACACTGTTGATTATCACGTATGCCGTTGCCCACCATCTTCCGACAACGGTGGTCGCGCCGTCTCGTCCCTCCGCACCGGTCGAGAACAGTTTTTTGTCGTTGACCGCCGCTGCCTGTCGCATTGTGCTGTTGGACGAGGTCGGCGAAGCGCGGCACCGAAATCCCCACCGCAAATGGACGCTCGCTGAGAAGCAAAAATTAGTCAACGAAAACGACGCGGTCATCCAGTTTACACATCAGGCACTGCTTTTGCCGTACTGCGAAACCAATACAGTGACATCGATAGACGACGAGCCGGGTTATCATAAGGAGATGCGCAGTCTAACGCGGCTACTGACTTTGGCGGGCGATGTTGAGTGGGAGAGTGGCAATCCCTTCGCAGCCGTGGACTACTATCTGGACGCGGTGACATTGGGACGGAAAATCCCCAACCGTGTCGGCGTTGAAGGACATCTCGCCGGTCTATCGTGCGAGATCAGCGGACGCAGTCACCTATGGCGACGGTTGGATTCTATGGACACAAACACGGCGCAAAAGTGCCTGACCCGTTTGAACACATTGGAATCGGAACGCGTCCCGCTATTCGTCGCGTTCGAGGAAGAAAAGTTCACGGCACAAAGCATTGTGATGGAAATCAAGGCGAAGGTGCAACCGACTTCCTACACGGGTATCGTTCCAAAGTATGTCGTCATGCATATCCTGACGGATCACATGGACAAGCAGATCGCACTGACGAAAACACCGTACTCGGCTGGCAACGAGGAGATCCCGCCTCCGAAAGAGTTTCTTGCCAGAGCGTTGGCACCCAATACGCAGAAGGCTCGATACAAATACGCTTCCGCACAAACCGGAGATGCTCTTCTGCGAACCGCGCTTGCCATGCGCGTGTACCGAGCCCGTACAGGCAAATCACCCGTGACCCTGTCTGAACTGGTCACAGCGCGACTGTTAACCCGAGTCCCGGATGATCCGTTCGCTCCACCAGGAATACCGCTTCGATACAAAACGCAAACGGATGGAAAGTCTTTACTGTACAGTGTCGGACCGGACGGGGTAGATAACGGTGGCCGGGGTATTGAGGGGAAAGCGACAAACGGCACACAGACCCGCGCGCCGATTATGGAAAGCCAGGGCGACATGGTCAGCGGATGGTATTCCTACTAACCCGAAACATATAGCATGAACCTGATCTCTCCAGTTCATAGGCTTGTGGCATCGTCGTTGACACCAGTCCAGATTTCGGCACCGACGAGCAGGCGAAAAAACCACCGATCACTATGATCCGGCGACAGCTCACCCGCTCCCGATGTATTAATTTTCGCTTCTACGTGCTACGCGGCGTGTGGCTTTAGCACGACCTTGACGCAACTATCGCTCTTTTCCTTGAAGATTTTATAGGCTTCCGGAGCCTGCTCCAGCGGCAGGCGGTGCGTGATCAGGAAGGTCGGGTCGATATCGCCCTTCTGGACGTGCTCCATCAGTTTCGGCACATAGCGGTGCGTGTGCGTCTGCCCCATCTTGAACGTCAAGCCTTTTGCGTGTGCCGCCCCCATCGGGACTTTATCCACCAGACCGCCGTACACGCCTGGAAGTGACACCGTGCCGCCCTTGCGGCAGGCGATAATCGCCTCACGGAGCACATGTGCCCGGTCGGAATTCAGGCGCATCAGTTGGGTCACCTTGTCGTAGATCGCGTCGGGCGAGATGCCGTGCGCTTCCATACCGACCGCGTCTATACAATGATCCGGTCCCATATTTCCGGTTCGCGCCCGCAACTCGTCCTGGAGTGTGACTTCCTCGTAGTTAATGATCTCCGCCCCGGCTTCTTGCGCCAGTGCGAGTCGCTCGGGGTAACGGTCAATCGCAAAGACTCGCTCCGCGCCGAGCAGAAACGCCGACTTGATCGCGAACAGTCCGACCGGGCCCGCGCCCCAGATAGCGACGGTATCGCCGGGCTGGATGCCGCAGTTTTCCGCCGCCATGTATCCGGTCGGGAAAATATCGGTCAAAAATAGTACCTGCTCGTCGGTCAGTCCTTCCGCCACTTTGAATGCGCCGGTGTCCGCGAACGGCACCCGGACGTACTCCGCCTGACCGCCCGCGTACCCGCCGAGCAGGTGCGAATAACCGAACAACGCGGAGCCGGGATACCCATGCAGTTTTTCCGCGATGCCCGCGTTCGGGTTTGAGTTATCACACAGGGAAAAGTCGGTACGTTTGCAGAAGAAACAATTCCCACAGGCGATGTTGAACGGGATCACGACCCGGTCGCCTTTTTTGAGGTTGCCGACGCCTTTTCCAGTCTCGACGACTTCGCCCATGAACTCGTGTCCCAGGATGTCCCCGGCTTGCATCATCGGCATAAATCCGTTGTACAAATGCAGGTCGGAGCCGCAGATAGCGGTCGAGGTGATCTTCAGAATCGCGTCCCGGTCATTGATGATAGTCGGGTCCGGTACGGTATCAATCCGCACGTCGTTCTTGCCATGCCAACATAAAGCCTTCATTAATTCTACGTCTCCTATTTAGTTTTTTGAAACCACAGAGTTGGGGAGGACACGGTGCCCTGAGAGGCTTCATAAAATTTAAGCTCCGCGAATCCTCTCTGCGTCCTCCCCAACTCTGTGATTAGTTCCGCATTCGCTCCGCACGCTCCATAGGGGAGGCGGTTTCGGTATTTTGCGACGCCCACAATGCGAACAGTCCAAAGCCCACGAACGCGGCACGGACTGCCGGTTTTTCGTTCGGGAGGCATGCCGCCGCCGTTAAAAAACCGATTCCAAACACCGCATCCAGTGCGAGGTGTTGACGCATGGAAAGCACGGGCAGGATGCCGCGCTCGAATCGGGTCGCAGCGGCATAGGTGCCTGCGAATACCGCCGCCGCGTTCCCTACCGTGATGGCGTTCTCGCTACCGCCCAGAGCACGCGGCACTACCAGTGCCAACGCTCCCGCCGTGTAGTCAATCACACCGTGCAGGTCGGTCGAGACCAGCTTGCCGTCGAACGTTTCGGTTCGCATGGTTTTTGGGCTTTCTAACTTTTTGTTCCCGAGCGGTTTGTCTCATCGGGGTCGCGCTGATGCGGGTCGCCTGCCGCAGTGCGTTCGGCTTGCTCCTTGCGGTCATGCACCGATTCTCGCATCGCCTGATGCTTCTTGTCGGTGCGCTCGCCGTCTTTCTTTTTCTGATCTTGCTTATCGCTCATTCGTTTTTCTCCTTTTTGTTTCGACCACGAAGGGCACAAAGTATTAGAAGAAAACAAAGGGTGTCAAAGGTAACACTTGCTACACCGTGATTCTCGCTCGGAACGAACATCACATGAAATTCTCAAAAACCTTTATTTCCTTCTAAAACTTTGCGCCCTTCGTGGTTTGATCCTAATTTTCTGCCTTGCTATGGCCCTGTACGCCGTGGGGTTGACCGGCGATGGTCGGGATTTCCCCGGCTTCCATCAGTTGCTTGAAGCGGCGCAGATCGTCCTGTACCTGGGTTCCCGGTTCTTCGCCGAAAAGCTTGGCAACAATCGCGCCGAGCATTCCGGCGGGCGGGTTATATTCCAATGAAACCGTTACCGTGGTCCCACGTCCGGCAGGAAGTGTTACGAAGCGGACCGAACCGGCGTTCGCTATATCGGCAGGTTCCACGCTACGCCAGACAATGCGTTGATCCGGTTCGTCGGAAAGGATCTCCGCGTTCCACGAAACGGTCTGCCCGAACGGTGCTTTCGCCGTCCACCGGGAGTTTGTGTCGTCGATGATTTCGACCGACTCCAGGTGCTTCATGAAGCGTGGCAGATTCTCGAAATTACGCCAGAACGCATACAGTTCTGCGGCGGACTTCTGGAACGTCATCGCTTTGACGATCTTGATGCCCTGTCCTTCAGGGATCACGGCGATCTTGCTGTCTGTTTCGTGGTTAGAACCGGTTCGCAACGCGGTGTAGGTAGGACAATTCCCGGTCACGCCACGGTACAACAAATACCCACCGACAAGCCCGAGGGGAAGTGCGCCACCCTTATTCGTATGCGTTAATGCAAACCCAGTCAACGCGACTCCGGCAAGACCGGAAATCAACCGTTCGGTATCCGATACATTCGCGTGACCGTTCTTCCCGGTAATCGTTGCTGTCGGCGGAATATCCGCATTGCGCACGGAATAACTTTCAGTGCGGTTATAATTGATGCTCATTTTCTATCCTTTTCTTTGTGCTTAATTTTCTTCGTTGCTATCGCCGAGTAGCGTTGCGGCTTCGCTCGGCGTCAGTTCGCCGTCGCCATCAGGATCAAGGGTCGGTTCGCCTATGTGCTTATCGGCGATGGTCATCTCCGGTTCCTCGTCAGTCCCGGTCGCCATCGCGGAGTCCGCGACAGCCGGGTTCGGTGCCGGCAATGGCGTCGCTGTGCGTGTGTCCCGTGGCACATCCAATAAAATGTTGTCGTTCGGAGTTTCCATAATCCCTGTCTTGTCCGCGGCGTTCAGGTTCACGGTCGCCAAAACGGAACCGCGCACGTTTTAACTTTCGCGGTTCGTGTGGCGACATCCCCTCGTTAGGTTTCCCCGG